>DATKPZ010000086.1:0-5033 GCA_035523815.1 Alphaproteobacteria bacterium | reverse complement strand
GTATGACCAGGTTCCTGATGTGTGCGCCGACGCATTTCCGTGTCGCCTATGACATCAATCCATGGATGACACGGAACGTCGGAAGCCCGACCGCACAGGCGCAGCGTCAGTGGGAACGTTTGGTCGCACTACTCTTGGACGAAGGCGGAGCGAGCATCGAGCTCGTGGAGCCGCAAGCCGGTCTTCCCGATATCGTTTTCACCGCGAACGCCGCGCTCATCAGCGAGCGCTTGGCGATCGTGAGTTCTTTTCGTCACCCCGAGCGCCGGCCCGAAGAGCGACGCTATCGCGAACGCCTGCATTCGCTCGGTTACGCCACGACGGCAATACGCGGGGCGTTCTTCGAGGGCGCGGGCGACGCGCTCTTCGACCGGCGTTTGGCGCTTATCTATTTCGGTTACGGGTGGCGCAGCGACCACGCCGCCGTCCCGCAACTCGAACGGCTCTGCGCGACGCGCGTGCTTCCGCTGCGTCTCGTCGATCCGCGCTTTTATCACCTCGACACCGCATTATGTCCGCTTGCGAGCGGCCACGTGATGGCGTTTTTGCCTGCGTTTGCGCCGAAGTCGCAGGCGCTGCTGCGGATGACCTTGGGCAGCGAATATCTCATCGAGGTCAGCGAGGACGATGCGCTCGCGTTCGCATGCAACGCGGTCGAAGCCGGTGACGCGATCGTCCTGCATAGCGCAAGCAATGCGCTTCGAAACCGCCTGCGCGGGGCGGGATATCGCGTGTTCGCGACCGACCTTGCCGACTTTCATAAGGCCGGCGGATCGTCAAAGTGTCTCGCGCTGAAACTCGAAGACGGTCCCGTGCGAAGAGCAGCCGTGGTGCGGGGGATGCAGGCGCTGGGCTAACGCCCCGCGCCTGCCGCTTTTTCTCTACTGCGGGGTCGAGATCAGCGTCAGCGTTTCCGCGTCGACGCGATA
Source organism: Alphaproteobacteria bacterium (assembly GCA_035523815.1). Classification (GTDB taxonomy): domain Bacteria; phylum Vulcanimicrobiota; class Vulcanimicrobiia; order Vulcanimicrobiales; family Vulcanimicrobiaceae; genus Aquilonibacter. The sequence goes on along the minus strand of DATKPZ010000086.1, from coordinate 4,104 downwards.
GACCCCGGGAGCTACGTGAGCGTTGGGGAAGGCGCAGATTTCGCTCGCGCCGGGACCAAGAATCTGAACCAGGTTCGGCGGACCGCACGGCGTCTGCGTAAGTCCGTACGCCTCGAGAAGCTGCGCCCCCGGCGAGCCCTCCGCGACCAGGTACGCGCTGGCGGCGAGTCCGGCTTCAAGTGGACCCCAGAAGCCGTCGCCCCAATAGGTGTTGGTGCCGATCCATGCGAGGTCGCCGTTCCATTGCCACTGACTCGAGTCGGTCTGCGGATTTGGCGCGGGTTGACCGCCGCCGTTTCCGGCAGTACGAACCGGCGTGCGCGCCCGATAGGGCGGAAGCGGTTGGACCGGACCGCGCACCGGCTGGCGCGGCAAAGGCTGAATCCGGCTGCCTTGAATCGGCGTCGCGGGTACGGGAGCGGAACGATCGATCGGAGCTGACGGAGCCGGCCGTTCGACCGGAGCCGACCGTTCGACCGGGGCCGCCGGAGCGGAACGTTCAACCGGCGCTGCCGGGGCAGAACGTTCAACCGGGGCCGGCGCTGGAGCGGATACCGGAGCGGAGCGTTCCACCGGAGCGGAGGCCGGCGCGGAACGGCTGTCGCTGCTGCTGTTGTTGCTGGTATTGCCGTGATCCGACGCGCTCGCGAGAAGCGGCGATGCGGCGCAGAGTATGGCGACGAGGATCGATGCGGGGATCGTCGTGTGGTTCTTCATGCCTGCTCACCTCCGTATCCACACTCCGAGCGTACGCTCGTAACTTGATAATGGGTTGCCGTTCACATGAAAAACCGCGCAACGCTCGCGGGAGGCTTCTCAAAACAATGCAGAGTAGCAGCGTTCATGCGACGTTTTCTTTGCTTCATGCTTTCGGCGTTTTTCGTGCTCTCGACGGGTGCGCTTGGTGCGTCATCGAGCTCTGCCACCGGTCCGGCACACGTTGACTCCGCCTACCTAACCTCGCTCTCGTGGCGCCTGATTGGGCCGCTGCGCGGCGGCCGCGCACTGGCCGTGACCGGCGTTCCGGGTGAACCGGATCATTACTATTTCGGAGCCGTCGACGGAGGCGTGTGGGAAAGCACCAACGCCGGACGCACGTGGAATCCAATCTTCGATAGTGAAAACGTCGCGTCAATCGGTGCCATCGCGGTTGCCCCCAGCGACGTGAAGACGCTATACGTCGGCAGCGGTGAAGCCGACATGCGTTCCGACATCGCCTACGGCAACGGCATGTACAAATCGACCGACGGCGGCAAGAGTTGGACGCATATCGGACTCGATGACACGCGTCAGATCGGATCGATCGCGATCGACCCGCACGATGCGAACGTCGTCTATGTTGCGGCCCTCGGTCACGCCTACGGTCCCAACGCACAGCGCGGCGTCTTCAAGACGACCGATGGTGGAAAAACGTGGAGCAAAGTTCTCTACAAAGACGAGAACACCGGGGCTATTTCGCTCTCGATAGATCCGCAGCACCCGGACACCGTCTACGCCGCGCTGTGGCAAACACGGCGCCCGCCGTGGAACACTTATCCGCCCTCGAACGGACCGGGAAGCGGCCTATACAAGACGACCGACGGCGGCAAGACGTGGGCGCAACTGACCAGCGGCTTACCCGCGAAGGTGGGGCGCATCGGCGTTGCCGTGGCTCCGAGCGATCCCTCGCGTGTCTACGCCCAGGTCGATTCGCCGGCCAACGTCGCGCAGGGCGGCGTGTACCGCTCGGATGACGGCGGCGCAACGTGGACGCACGAAGCCGGCGGCAAATCGCAGCAGCGCATTTGGGAACGTGGCTGGTACTTCGGGCGCATCACGATCGATCCCAAAAACCCGGACGTCGTGTACGTGATGGATACCGCCACGTATCGTTCGGATGACGGCGGCAAAACGTTCAACGCGATCAAGGGCTCACCCGGCGGCGACGACTATCACACGCTCTGGATCAATCCCGACGATCCCACGCACATGATTCTCGGAAGCGATCAAGGCGTCGTGGTTTCGCTCGACCGCGCAAAGACGTGGAGCTCGTGGTACAACCAGCCGACGGCGCAGCTCTATCACGTCGTCGCCGACAATCGTTTCCCGTATTGGGTCTACGGCGCACAGCAAGATTCGGGCGCCATGGCCGTACCGAGCCAGTCGATTCATCAAAACATCACCTTCATGGATTGGCGTCCGATCGACGTCGGCGGGGAGAGCGGCTATATCGCCGTCGATCCAAGCCATCCGGGAAAACTCTTCGGTGGAAACGACGCAACCTACGAAGCTCTCGCCACCGGCTGGGAGCAAAGCGTCGATGCGGTCACCGCGTATCCCGACCACGTCTGGCGCCAAACATGGACGTTGCCGCTGATCGTCTCGCCGGTCGACCGTGCGCTCTATACTTCGCGCCAGCAGATCTTCCGTTCGCGCGACGACGGTAAATCGTGGACGATCATCAGCCCCGATCTCACCGGATCCGCCGCTGAAGATCACCCGGCAAATCTCGATCCGGCGACGCTTGCGGATAGCAGCGGACTGCCGCGCCGCGGCGTTGTGTACGCGCTGGCGCCGTCACCGTTCGATGCCGGAACGCTGTGGGCCGGAACCGACGACGGTCGCGTCTGGATCACGCGCGACGGCGGCACGCACTGGGATAACATCACGCCCCCGCAGTTGACCCCTTGGAGCAAGGTCGGCATCATCGACGCTTCACGGCTCGACCGCAACACCGCGTACATCGCGGTCGATCGCCACCGGCTCGAAGACTACCGCCCCTACATCTATAAGACGACCGACGGCGGGCGGCACTGGACCGCGATCGTCAACGGCATCCCGGACGGTTCGTTCGTGAACGTGGTCCGCGCCGATACAAAGGTGCGCGGCTTGCTCTACGCCGGAACGGAACGCGGCGTCTATGTTTCGTTCGACGACGGAGCGCACTGGCAGTCGCTGCAGCGGAATCTTCCGGTGACCTCGGTGCGCGACATCGACGTGCACGACGGGGACCTCGTGATCGGCACGCACGGCCGCTCGATGTGGATCATGGACGATATCGAACCGCTGCGCGAAATGGCGCGGGCCGTTGGCAGCGGCGGGAATTATCTCTTCACGCCCGCGACGACCATACGCTTCAACCGCGCGGGCGGCGTCGGCGGCGGCATCGCCGACGAAGGCACGCCGATCCAACCCGATGATCCGCAGGCACCGAATCCGCCGCTCGGCATGTACGTGGACTACTACCTGCACGGCGCAGCGTCCACGCCGGTGACGATCGAGTTTCTCGGCCCCCACGGCGGGGTGTTCCGACGCTACTCGAGCGCCGACAAGCCGAATATCATCGACCCGTCGACGCAGCAGATTGCCCCGCGTTGGATCCCCGCTCCGGTGACGGTCGACACGGATCCGGGTGCGCACCGGTTCGTGTGGGATTTCTCGACGCATCACGACGGAGGCCCGCTCGCGCCGCCGGGAACCTACACGGTGCGCCTGACGGTCGACGGAAAGACTTTCACGCGCAGCGCAGCGATCGTGCGCGATCCCCGTCTTTCGGCCGGTGACCACGCGCTGCTCGAACAATTCGCACTTGCGACTTCGATCGACGGAAAACTCGCGCAGATAGACTCGGCCCGCACGCACGCACAAGCGCTGCTCAAATCAGGGAAGCTCTCGGCGGCGCGGGCTGCGCAACTGCGGGCGATTCTTGGCGTGCGCGGAACGGCCGATCCCGACGACTCGGTCGGGAAGCCGGCGCAAGACTTCTCGACGTTACGCTTCCTGTACATGGCGTTCTCGGGACTCTTCGGTGCGGTCGAGATGGCGGACGCCGCGCCCACGCACGATCAGGGTGTCGCCTACGCGAAGCTCGCGCATACGTTGGAAGGAACGATCGCGAGGTTGGCCGCTATCGCCGGCCCCAAGTAGGAGGGTTGTTGTCATCTCGAGCGTCGTCGAGGGACCGCAGGTATGCGGCCCTTCGACTACGCTGCTTCGCAGCTACGCTCAGGGTGACAAGTACGCTGCTTCGCAGCTACGCTCAGGGTGACAAGGCCTTGTCGTACCAGCGAGCGAGATCCGCCTTGAAGAGAACCAGCGCGTTCGGATTCAGATAGACCATGTGTC
>DATKPZ010000085.1:0-7295 GCA_035523815.1 Alphaproteobacteria bacterium | reverse complement strand
GGCCGAATCCGCGCGCCTACTCGAAAATCTCGATAGGGTGCTCTTCGTGCCGACGAAAGAGCATAAGCACTATCGCAACTCGGCGCAAGTTGCGGCGGCGCACCGCTGCGCGATGATTCTCGCGGGCATCGACAGCAACGCGGGATTCGCTCTGGACGAGAGCGATTTGCGCGACGACGCCACCGGATATACCGCCGATCTCGTGCCCTTGCTCAAGAAAAAATACCCCAAGGCGGCCTTTACCTTCATCATCGGCGCCGATTCACTGGCCAACTCTCCGTGGGAGCGCTTCGACGAGGTCCTCGAGCAGCTCGAGCGGTTCGTCATCGCGCCGCGGATCGGCGTTCGCCCCGAGGCGCTCCAACGCGTGATCGCCGCCGTTCCCAAGAAGCTGCGCGACCGCATCGCCACGCTGAACATGCCCGAGCTCACGGAGTCGGCGACGCTCGTGCGCACGTTGCTCTCGCAGGGACGCAGCGTACGGTATCTCGTACCCGAAGCGGTATGGCAATACATCGTCGCCCACAAGCTCTACGGTATCGAGCGCTAACCCTCGCCTTCAGCCTGCTCGCGCTCGCCGGATGCGCGAGCGAAAAGCCCGACAACGCGCACGTCTGCGCGCTCTACGCGGGCGGCGCGAGCGACGCCGAAGTCATCGCCCAGGGCACCGTCGTCGCCATGCTCGGCACGACGAACGGTCCGAGCGGCAACCACGAAGGCTTTCTCCTCAAGCTCTCCCAGCAGTGCGACCTCTTGCTGCGCGTCGAGACCAACGTCGACATCACGGGGCCGGTGCCGCTGCGCGCTGGGGAAACGGTGACGGTCAAAGGCCAATTCGAGGACGATCCGACCGGCGGCGTGATCCACTGGACGCATCACGATCCGTCGGGCCATCACGTGGCCGGCTACGTGCTGGTCGACGGAAAGTACTACGAGTAACCTTACCGGGTGCTCTTTGCAAACCGCACGCTTGCGAGGACGAAGATCGCGACGCCGTAGCCGAGCATCGGGAGAATCGAAGGCCAGAGCTGCGTGATGCCCGCGCCGCGAATAATGATCCCGCGCAAAATCTCGATGTAGTATGTGAGCGGGATCACGTACCCGAAGACCTGCATCGGCAACGGCATCAGCGAGCGCTCGAAGACCGCGCCGCTCACGAGCACCGACGGCAGCAAGATGAAAATCGCCATGAGCTGGGCTTGAATCTGCGTTTGCGCGACCGTCGAGATCAGCAGCCCGAGGCCAAGAGAGACCAGCAAGAACGCGAGCGAAAGGACCGTCAGCAAGAGGACGTTTCCCGCGATGGGCACGGCGAAAACGAAGACCAATCCCGCGAGCACCGCTAAGAACTGTATTGCGGCCACCAGCACGTAGGGAATCAGTTTGCCCAGCATCAGTCCGGCCGTCCCGATCGGCGTCACCAGCAATTGATCCAGCGTGCCCCGCTCGCGCTCACCCACGATCGCAAGCGCAGTGAGCATGATCGTGATGTTCTGCATGACCAGACCGATGAGCCCGGGCACGAAGAAATTGGCGCTGCGCATCGCCGGGTTGAAGAGCACGACGGGCCGCACCTCAAACGGCGGCACGGTGTCGGGCGTAAGATTGCGCAGAGGAATGCCGCCGAGTGCGATGGCCGAGCCGTACGCAACCTGCGCGATCGACGAATCCGAGCCGTCGATCAACGCGCCCACCGCCGGATGACGGCCGGCTAACAGATCCGCGGTGAAGTTCGGCGGTATGTCGAAGGCGGCGCGCACTTTTCCCGCCACGATGGCATCGATCAAGCCCTGCCGGTTCGACACCTCCTTCACGACCTCGAAGGTGCGCGACCCGGCGAGGCTGTCGATGAACGCTTGCGCGGCGGGTCCGCGATCCTCACGGTAGACCGCCGCCGGCACGTGCTCGACCGTCGTGTTGATTGCATAGCCGAGCAGCAGCAGTTGCAGAAGCGGCACGCCGACGGCAAGCGCGAGCGTGACCGGGCTGCGCAGAATCTGGCGCAGCTCCTTGTACACGACCGCGCTCATGCCGGAGAAATCGAACAGTCCGTTCACGCCGCCTCGGTTTTGCGCGTCAGCGCGACGAACGCGTCTTCGAGCGAGGGCCGGATCACCGAAACGCGCGAGCGATCCATACCGAGCGCCTGCGCAAGCTCATCGGCGCTCACGTCCCGGTCGACCACGACGTGGATGTCTCGACCGAAAATCGTGGCGTCACGCACGCTGCGCACATCGTGGACGCGGCGAAAGGTCTCCATGACGTCGTCGGTTGCGACCGCATACCGCACCGTTCCCGGCGGCGTCACGTCGGGCAACGAACAGATCTCGTCGGGCGATCCGCTTGCCAGCACGTGGCCTTCGTAGATGTAGGCCAGCGACGAACAGCGCTCGGCTTCATCCATGTAGTGCGTCGTCACGAAGAACGTCTTACCCGTCGCGGCAAGTTGAAAGAGCAGATCCCAAAGATCGCGCCGCGCAACCGGATCGATGCCTGCCGTGGGCTCATCCAGAAAAACGACGGGCGGGTCGTGGATGAGCGCGCAGGCCAGCGCAAGCCGCCGCTGCCATCCACCCGACAGACTCGAGGCGAGATAGCTGCGATACTCGCCGATGCCGACAATCTCCACGACGCGCTGCTTGCGCTGCGCCCGCGTGCTGCCCGAGAGACCGTAAGCACGTGCGTAGAATTCGAGATTCTCATCGACCGTCAAATCGCCGTACATCGAAAAGCCTTGCGCCATATATCCGATCGAGCGCCGCACGCGAGCGGACTCTTTCTCTACGTCGAAGCCGGCAACGTGAGCGTCGCCGGCGCTTGGACGCACGAGGCCGCACAGCATCTTGATCGTCGTCGTTTTGCCGCTGCCGTTAGGTCCGAGGAATCCGAAGATGCTGCCGGCGGGGATGGAAAAACTGACGCGGTCGACAACGGTGCGCTCGCCGTAGCGTTTGGTTAGTCCCTCGAGCGCAATCGCCGCCTCGCTCATTGCGGTTCGATCGTTACCGTCGTGCCGTCGAGCAATTGGTGATGGGGATCGTGAATGCGCACCTTTACGCCGTAGACGAGTTCGGCGCGCTGATCGGCGGTCTCGACGTTCTGCGGGGTGAACTGCGCCGTGCGATCGTAGGCTTCCACTTTTCCGGAAAACGTCCCGGCGCCGGCGTCTGAAGACACGACCAGTGATTTGGCGTTTTGAATCTTCGCGAGGTCGCTCTGCGATGCGTAGATATAGACGTAGGGGTCCGCGAAGGTGTCGATCACGGCGGCCGGCTGATTCGCGGCGAGCATATCGCCGGGATGCAAATTGAAGCTCGAAACCACGCCGTCGACGGTCGAATATATCGTAGCTTCGCGCAGTTCGGCGAGGGCGTGTGCCGCGGCCGCGGTCGCACTGCGCACTTGCGCTTGGGCCTGCGCGATCTGGGGCTTCGACGCGGTGACGACCGCCGCATAGTTGCCATGTGCCGCGCGGGCGTTTGCGCGCGCCGCTGCGGTTTCACCGGGCACGTCGGCTCGCACCAACTGCGCAAGTTGAGCTTGCGCTTGACGCACGCTCGCGTGAGCCTGATCGCGCGCCGCCCGCGCTTGGTCCAAACTTTGGCGCGACACGTCGCCGGTCGCGGCCAGCGCCGCCGTGCGCGCGTACGTGCGATCGGCCAGCACCGCCCCCGCACGTGCGTTTGCAAGCTCGGCCCGCGCCGCTCGAATGCGATCCTGCGCCCCGGCGAGCGTCTGCACGTAGGTCGCTCCGCTGGCGAGGCTCGAACCGCGCGCGAGCTCGATCTGACTTGGAAGCGAGCCGCTTTGCAGCGCGCGCAGTGCGGCCTGCGCGGCGTGCTCTTGCGCAACCGCCTCGTCGTACTGTGCCTGCGGCATCGCGGGATCCAGGCGTGCGACGACCGCGCCGCGCTTCACGATTTGGCCCGCCGCGACATCGGTTTCGATCACCCGGCCGCCCACCTGGCTCCCGACCGAGACGTACTCGGTCTGCACGGTACCGCTGAATCGCGGCGGAGAGGCGGCGCACGAAACGAGCACGCCAAAACTGAGTACAGCAGCTGCGACCCTCATCTAGGCATCATGGTAGCACGGCAATAAGAAGGAGCCGTGATGCTCCAGTCCATCGTGCTCGCCAGCGCCTCCCCGCGCCGGCTTGAGCTTTTGCGCTCTCTCGGGCTCGACGTGCGGGTCGAGCCCAGCGGCTACGCCGAGCCGGACGATCCCACTGCAACGCCGCGGACGCTTGCGATCCGCCACGCCGCCGCCAAAGCGCGCGAAGTGCAGGCGCGCTTTCCCGGCGAGCTGGTCGTGGCCGCCGACACGGTGGTGGACGTCGATGGGAAGGCGCTGGGAAAACCGCGCGATCCTGCCCAGGCTGCGGCGATGCTGCGCACGCTCTCGGGGCGGGAGCACGTGGTCCACACCGCGGTCGCGCTCGCACTTCCGAACTCGAACGAGCTTTTCGAAGAGTGCTCGAGCACTCAGGTTCGCTTCTACCCGCTCGGCGACGACGAAATCGATGAATACGTCGCGAGCGGCGAACCGATGGATAAGGCCGGCGCCTACGGTATCCAAGGCCGCGCGGCTTCGCTGGTCGAGTCGATCGACGGCGACTTTTACACCGTCATGGGCTTCCCGCTTGCCCGCTTCGTTCGATCCTTGCGGCGGTTGGGTTTTGCGTTACCTGTGGCGAAGAACGGTCTCAACGAATAGGGCCTTTCCGGGAGCCGGCCATCTTTACTTATCGCGACGAGCGCAAATTATTCGCGCTGATTGCCGTCATCATCGTGGCGGCAACGCTGGCGCTCGTCCAAATCAATGCGGAACGCACGGGCACCACGAGTCCGCTTACCGCGTCGGCGACGGCGCTCGCGTCGTTTGCCGAAAGTGCGACGACGCTCGTGATCGACGGTGCGCGCTCCGGCGCCGGCGCAGTCGCCGCGTTGCCGTCGCTCGAAAAACAGAATGTGCAACTGCGCGATGAGAACCGCGCGCTCGCCGCCGAGAACGCGCGCTTGCACGAACTCGCGGCGCAGTACTCGGCCGAGGTCAGCATTCGCCCCGCGGTCGACGTCAATCCAACCGGCATCGAAGCGCGCGTGATCGGTTTTCCGCCCGAGAACGAATCGCGCACGGTCACGATCGATCGCGGCGCGAACGCCGGCGTGCACAAGGACGACGGCGTGATTGCGAGCGCCGGCGTCGTCGGACGCGTCGAGTCGGTCGGCCCGTTCTCGAGTGAGGTCGTGCTCATCACCGATTATACGAGCCGCATTCCGGCCGTCACGCGGCGCGGGCGCTATTGGGGCATTGCGCGCGGAAATCTTTCGAGCGTACGCGTCGAGTACATTCCACAAGATGCGCCGATCAAGCCGGGCGAGGTCATCGTGACCGGCCAAGGCCGCTCGTTCCATTCGGGTGTTCCCATCGGCACGATTCTTTCGGTGGAGCGTGGCGATGCTGCGCTCTATCAAACCGCCGTCCTTCGCCCCGCCGTCAATCTCGGCGCCCTCGATCGCGTTGTCGTCGTCCCGCAATAGAATTCACATCGACCGGATCATCGCTCCGGCATGGTATGTCTCCGCCGCGTGGCTTTTGCTCGCGCTCTTCGCGCAAGTTACGATCGTGCATTGGCTGGACATCCGCAACGTCGAACCGAGCCTCGTGCTCGTCGCGGTGGTGTGGTACGCAATTCGGGTCGAGCCATGGCGTGCCGGCGCGTATGGACTGGCCGCCGGAATCGGCGAAGATCTGCTGGCCTACGGAACCGGCGGAGCGTGGACGATCTCGACGACGGTCGTTGCCATCGTTGCGAGCACGATCTCACGCGGATTCTTTGCCGACTCGATCCCGCTCGTCGCGACGATCACGTTCGTGGCAACGCTCGTCCGGCAATTGATCTTCTGGGTCGCAATGGGTTTTGAGGGATACCCGAGCGGCCTGGGCATGATGCACTTCCACGAAGCGCTCCTTGGCGCGGTCCTCAATGCGGTCGTGATGATGGTGGTCATGCTCGTGAGCCGCCGCTTCGACAGCCGCTACGCATGATCATCGATCGCCGGCGCGCGCCGCGTGTCTCGTGGGAGCGCTCGCCCTGGCGCATTGCCGGATTCATCGCGGTCATTTCAGCGGCGGTCATCGCGCTGGTCGTGCAGCTCGTGCAGGTGCAGCTCGTTCAGGGCGAACGCTATCGCGCCGCCGCACTCGAGAACCAAGTGCGGCTCATCGAAGTCGCCGCGCCGCGCGGAATGATCTACGACCGCGACGGTCACGTGCTCGTGCGAAGCCGCCCCTCATTCGTCGTCGGGCTCATTCCCTCGGAGATTACCGACATCGACGGCGAGCTCAAGACCCTTTCGCAAACGCTGGGAATCGATCAAGCCAAGCTCCGCTACCGCCTGCTCCACCACCGCGGCGTAAACTACGAGAATTTCGCGCAAGTTCAGACGTACGAGCCGTACGGGCCGGTCGTGCTTGCAAGCGATCTTCCGGTAGCCAAGGTCGCGCGGCTCTCCGAGCTGGTTGGTGATTTGCCCGGCGTCGATCTGGAGGTCCAGCCCATCCGCGATTACCCGCTCGGCGTGACCGGCGCCTCGATCTTCGGCTACGTCGGACAGATCAGCGAGAGCGAATACCAACGGCTCAAGCATCAAGGCTATACGCCCAACGACGTCGTCGGCAAAGACGGCCTCGAATACGTCTACGATAAGTATCTGCGCGGCGAAGCGGGCGGACAACGCGTCGTGGTCGACGCCCAAGATCAAGTGGTGCCGAGCATCAAACTGCCTTCGAAAGCAGCGATCCCCGGTGACACGCTCATTACCAACGTCGACGAACGCCTCGAGCGCATCGTGCAAAGCTCGCTCGACGAAGGCATCGCAAAGTGGTCGCACGGGCGCCAACTCGCGGGCGCCGTCGTCGTGCTCGATCCGTGGACCGGTGGCGTCCTGGCGATGGCGAGCTATCCCGAGTACGATCCCAACGCTTTCGCTGCCGACGATTGGAAGAAGGTCTCACACTATCTGCTCGATCCGGCCGATCCACTTTTCAATAATGCCATCGGCGCCGCGACGCCGACCGGCTCGACCTTCAAGATGGTGACGGGCAGCGGCGTGCTCAGCGAAGGCTTGGTGAAACCGAACGAAGTCGTGTACGACAGCGGCGAGTGGAATTGCGGCGGATATATTGCGCGCGACATCGCGGCGGGCGGTCTTGGCAGAACGACGTTCGTTCCGGCGCTCGCTGCGTCGTCCGACGGATTCTTTTATCAAATGGCATGGCGCCTGGGCATC
>DATKPZ010000084.1:0-7447 GCA_035523815.1 Alphaproteobacteria bacterium | reverse complement strand
CTCTCGACGATTTTCGATCTGGGTCGGATTGAAGATCGCATCGAAGATGACGCGCACCGGATTCGAAAAGCCCGTCGCGGTGTACGTCATCTCAGCGGGCAAGGTCTTCATTCCACCGGCCCACGCTCTCGATCGCTCGGCACGGCGCTTGCGCGTGACGAAGCGTACCGTAACGTAGGTTGCCAGCAGCAGGACGATGATGATCGCCCACTGATAGGTTGTCGACATTGCGAAAACAACCGGATTCGCGTCACCGCCGCGTAGCATCACCACGAGGCCGCGCCCGGGAAGCCACGATCCGATCTGCGCTCCGAGCGCGTGAAAGGTCGCGACGAAATCTGCCGGAAGCGGACTGGGCGGCGTATCGGGCCTGAAGAACGGCGGAACGAGCGTACCACTTACCACGTCCGACCCGAACACGGTGCTCGATACGCTTCCGATGACGGGAAGCACGTACGTCGGAAGCAGCCCGAGCAGTACGCACTCGAGCGCAAGCAGCCCCATGCCGAAAAGCATGCTGCGCGACGCTTCGGAAGGCTTCGGATGTGGCGTGCGCCGCAATCCGAGAAACGTCATGCCGAACGCTTTGACGAAACAGGTGACGGTAAGCGCGGCGGTGAGCGCCAAGATCGCTCCGCACAGCGCGAAGATGACGCGGAGCGTTAGAGAATCGAGTTCCGCGCTGCGCAGCAAGGTTTGGAACGTCATCCACTCGCTGACGAACCCGTTGAGTGGTGGAATTGCGCTGACGGCGAAAACGCCGACGAAGAAGAGCGCCGTGGTCACGGGGAGTACACGGATGACGCCTCCCAAGGCGTTCATCGACCGCGTTCCAATCTTCGCATCGATCGTCGCAGCTCCGAGAAAGAGCAGCCCTTTGTAGGCCGAGTGATTCGCGAGGTGATACATGCCTGCGGCGAAGCCGATGCCGGCAAAGAGCGGCTGGCCCTCCGCCGCAAACACGAAGGCCGCGCCGAATGCCGTCAACACGATGCCGATGTTCTCGATCGAGCTGTACGCGAGCATCGCCTTGAGATCGTCCTCGATCGTCGCGTAGAGGATACCGGCCAGCGCCGAAGCGGCGCCGACGATCATGACGACGAGTCCTTGAGCCGGAAAACGCGCCGGCGCAAGTACCATGTCTACGAGCACGATGCCGTAGACGCCGGCGTTCAAGATCACACCCGACAACAACGCGGAGACGTTGCCCGGCGCGAGCGGATGCGCGCGCGGCAACCACGAGTTGATCGGCAAGAGTCCGGCCTTCACGCCGAACCCGAAAAACGCGAGGAGAAACACCGCCCACGAAAGGGGGGCGCTCAGCGTTTCTGCGGGTGCTCCGAACCAGAACGAATTGCTGCGCGCGAGCAGAACCGCGAGTAGCGCGGCGAGCGTTCCGGCTTCACTCATGCCGAGCATGACGAACGCCGCGCGCGCGTTACCGGCTCGACGCCATTCGAACGCAACCAGCAGGGCGCTCGTTACTGCGATGATCTCCCAAACGATGAAGAACGACGTGACGTCCCGGCATATGAAGAGCGCGATGACCCCGGCGAGCATGAGGCAGTACCACACCGCGAACGCCCGCAGCGAATATTCCTGCGCGTACCGCTCGAGGTAGCGCACGGTGAAGAGCGAGGTCGGCACGTACACGAGCGATGCGACGCACGCGAACCATGCAGCAAGCGTCGTCGTGCCGATGCGCAGCGATCCAACGACGGGCAGCGTCCACAATGCAACGTCGCCGCTCGCCCCGGCGATCAGACAGAGAGCCCCGCCGATGAACGAAAGTGTCGCGGCAGTGCAGCAGGTGAGCGCAAGCACTCGCGCTGCAAAGCGTTCGGGAAGCAGCAGAGCGACGCAGGCGCCTAATGGGCAAAGCGCGATCGCAACCACGGTCAACACGAGCGAGGTCATCGCGAGTCCCTCGTAATTTGGCCGCAGACCAAACGCAGTGCATCGACGATCGCGAGCGGAGGCGGCGGACAGCCGGGAACGACGAGATCGACCGGAATCAGCTCGGCGATGCCGCCGGACGACATCGGCGAGGGGCCGAAGATTCCGCCGCTCGCGGCGCACGCTCCAACCGCGACAACGCGCTTGGGCTCCGGCATGGCTTCGTAGGCCGCCTTGAGCGCGTCGTGCATCTGGCGCGTCCCCGGACCGACGACGAGAAGAACGTCCGCCTGACGCGGCGTAGGCGTGATGAAGATTCCGAAGCGATGCAAGTTGTATGATGGGCCGTTCATCTGCGCGAGTTCGTTCAAACACGAGCCGCAGTCACCGGCATCGACGACGCGCACGTGTATCGAACGCATGAAGCGCCGTTCGAGCGCGCCTTGCGCGTTCTGCGCGGGCGGGTGCGTCCAGTCCGCATCGCGACGCCAGGTCTGCCCATCTGCTCCTTTGCAACGCATGCAGTGAACGCACCGGTCTTCATCAACCCGGGCGAGCGCCGCCGCGGCAACGATCGCTCCGGTCGGACATGCGGCTTCCAGTTCTCGAGCGCGCGCCGGAGTCGCATGCTCGGTCGATTGCGGCAGGCCCGGTGAGAGGGAGCGCGCGACATTTCCTTCAGGAAGACCTTCGGTTCGAACTCCCGCGAAAAGTCCGCGCAAGAACCAGTTCATCATCGGTCGTTCTCCGCGACCGAGAGATCGAGCGTTGCGAGGACGATCGGGAAGTCTTGAAACGCGAAGTTTTCGGTGGCGACATGGAAGCCGTGCCAGTTGCGGAACGATGGCGGCGTGAGACGATAGCGCACGATAGCGCCGTCGTCGTCGAGCGCGACCCACTGCACCGAGGCGCCGCGCGGCGCTTCGCTCCAACCCATACCGCTGCCGGCACGCGTATGAACCTCCGCCGCGACAGGTCCGTCGGGAAGGCCGTCGAGCAGCGAACGCATGATGCGAAGCGACTGCGTCATCTCCGAGAAGAGCACGCGCAGGCGGGCGTATCCGTCGCCGTCCTTCTCGGTCGGCACCTCGAATCCAACGTCCGCGTATGCTCCATATGGCTGCACGACACGCATATCTGCAGCGACGCCGCTGGCTCGAGCGAACGGCCCGACGATCTCGAATGTTTGCGCGGCACGCTCGGATACGATACCAACCTGCTCGATGCGGTCGAGGAAACTGCTCGACGTTTCCAGCGCCGCGCGTAGCGCGACGACGTCATGCTCCAGCTCCTGCGCAGCCGCGAGGGCGGTACGCAGCTCGTCGCGCTCGTAGTCGTGCATCAATCCGCCGATCGCGAGGACGCCGAAGAGATAGCGGTGTCCGGCGAGGATGCCGCTGATACGAAGAAGCTGTTCCTCGATCCAGATCGCCTGGCTCTCGGCGACGGTAAGGGCTGTCGAAGCGCAAATTTCACGGATCGACGTCATGTGATGACGCAGGCGCTCCAATTCGGCAAAGAACGCGCGCAGTACGCAGGCTCGTCGCGGAACCCGAACATCGAGGGCTGCTTCCATGGCGTGGCAGTATGCCAGGCCGTTGCCGATAGCGGAGGTCCCGCTGCAGCGTTCGGCCAGCAACAGAACGTCCTGGGCGCTTCGGCCTTCGGCAATTTTCTCGATTGCGCGGTATTTAAAGAATAGACGCGGAACGGCTCGCACGACGTCTTCGCCCACCGTCTCGAGCAGAAAGAGCGCCGATTCGGCTTCGCCCGCATACACGGGGCCCACGGTCATCATGAACGCGCCGTCTTCCTCGAGCACGCGTTTGGGGCGCCGGTCGTCGTGCCGAACGAAATCTCCCAGCCGCGGATGGTCAAGAAAGCGAATCGAAAACAGGTCTTCGATCTCGCGTTCGAACCAATCGGCCGCAATCGCGACGTTGGTGAGGCTCGGAAGCGTTCGCTCGACCGGATCGACCGCGACGCGTAATTCGGCCCATCCCGGGTGCTCGGTCGCGTACAGGAAGTAGCGAACGTCTAACGCGTGCGCGCTTTCCTGCGCAACGATGGTTCCGATGCGCCAGTGCTGCGCTCGCAAGTGCTTCATCACCGCGTCGAGATAACGTTCGTCGATATCCGCGCAGACTGTCTGACCGATTATGCGCCACTCGACCGCCGGCCACGTGGAGCGAAGAACTTCGGTGAATTCCGTCAGCATCGCCTTATGCTCCCAGGACCTTGGCGGCACTCTCGATGGCCTGCGCAAGTCCAGCCGGCATCCAGACGCCGAGCACGAGAACCGGAACGGCCGTAACCGCGAGCGCCAGCACGCAGGTCGTGGGCACGCGGCGGCCGGTCGTCACGCTAGGTTCTCCGGTGAGCATCGACGTGATGTGCCGCGTCACGCCGAAGAACGCGACCACGATGAACAACGCGAGCAGAGCGGCCACGACGTAGCCGTGCGCCTGCAACGCCGCACGCAAAATCGCGAGTTCACTCGGGAAGACCGCCATCGGTGGAGCGCCGCTGATGGCGAGACCCCCGACGAGAAGCCCGGCGCTCGCGATGCGGCTTATCCCGAGCAATCCGCGGACGTCTGCTATATCGCGCGAACCCGTGACGATCAGCGCGATGCCGGCGGCATAGAAGCAGAACGACTTCGTGACGGAATGAGCGAGCATTTGCCAGAGCGCCGCGGTATCGCCGTACGGCGTGAGAATGCTCGCCGCCGTGAGCATGATCCCCATGTGTTCCACGGTCGAGAACGCAAACAAACGCTTGTAGTCGTGTGCTTGGACGATCAGTAGCGCGGCGACCCCGGCCGAAATCAATCCGGCGACGGCGAACCACGTGCCGGCGTGCAACGCCGGGTCGCCCGCAAACACGCCGCGCAGACGCAGCAGGACGTAAAGCACGACGCTCGTCTCGATGCCGGAGAGCATCGCGCAAACCGGTGACGGCGCCTGACTGTGCGCATCCGGCAGCCAGGTGTGCAGCGGAACCAGACCGATCTTGGCTCCGTAACCCACGAGCAGCAGAACGAACGCGGCACCCAACAATGCATGCGGCATATGCGGTGCCGCCGCGCGGAGACCCGACCACGTGAAGTCGGTGCTCCCCGTCGTGTGCAACGACCAAAACAGGATGAGTATGCCGAGCACGGCGGTCGTCGCCCCGAGCAACGTCAGCACCATGTACTTCCACGCGGCCTCCACGGCTTGCGGCGTGAGCGCGTAACTCACGAGCAGCACCGAGAGCAGCGTCGTCAATTCGACGAAGATCCAAACCAGTCCGAGCTCGCTCAAGAGCGGAATGCAGAGCATCGAAAAGGCGAAGAGGTTGAAGTTCGCGTGGTAGAGGCGAACCCGGTGCGGCGGCGCTTCCTGTACGTTCAAATAGCCCCACGAGTACAGCGCCGCTGTTACGTAAACGAACGCGATGAGCACCAGCAGAAACGCTCCCAAGGGATCCGTCTCTATCCACCCGCGCGCGATCGTCAGCGTCGCGCCGAGATGCAGCATCCAGAGCACGCGCACCGACCCCAGGAATGCCAGGAGCGCCGCGATGAGCGTGACCGCCGGCGCGGCCCGTCCGCTGCGCGGAATCGCGCACCACAGTGCAGCGAGAAGCGCGACCGCGGGAATCAGCAGCGTCGTCATTGGCGCTCCTGCAACGACGTAAGGGCGCCTACTTCGGTCGTCCCCATGCTACGGTACGCGATTCGCGCGAGCAGCGCCACGATGAACGCGAGCAGCGGAACGTCGAATGCGATCGCGAGCTCGGCGATCAGCGGGAAGTCCGGTGCGATTGCGATTCCGGTGAGGAAGGCCGCGTTCTCCATCGCGAGGAGACCGAGCAGCTGCGGCACCGCTTCGACGCGAACCGCGAGCAGCAGCAACCCCACGAGCAGGGCGGCAAATCCCATCGAAATATTTCCGGGCGATAGATTCGGAGCAGCATGCACCAGGTGTTGTGCAAATGCATATCCGGCGAGCGTCAAGCCGAGTGCGACCAGGAGCGTCGTTGGAACGTCGAGCGCTTGCGAGAGTTCGCGCCTCTGGTGGATTTCGTTTGGTACCAGCACGCGCAGCAACCAAGGAATGATGATGGCCTTCGACAGCACCGTCACGCAGCCGAGCGCGAACAGGTGCCACGAGAACGGCGAGGCCCCGAGCAGAAACGCCGACGCTGCGAGCAGAAGCGATTGTACGACGAAGATCTGCATGCACGCGCCGATCTGCCGGGTGACGGTCATTGCGATCGTGCTGATGATGAAGAGCCCGAGCACGAGCGCGTTGAGTTCCGCGAGCAACGGCGTCATAGGTGCAGCATCTCCGTGATCATCGCCGTTACGGAAACGACGAAAGCCGCCGCCAAGTACTCCGAAATCCGGAACAACCGGAGTTTGGAATACGAGGACTCTACGGCGGCGATGAAGCCGATCAAGAGCAGAATCTTGAACGCCACGAGCAACACGGCTTGTGCGACGTGCGCAGGGGTTCCATCGCTCGACAGACCCCACGGCGTCATCAAGACGTTCAAGAAGACGATCGCCAGGACCACGAACTTCATGTAGCCGCCCCACTTTATGAGCGCCGCCGAGCGGCCGGAAAACTCCAGCGCCTTCGACTCGTCGATCATCGCGAGTTCGAAATGGCCGCTCGGATTATCTACGGGCAACCTCCCGGTCTCCGCAAGCAAGACCATGAAGAAAGCGAGGAGCAGCAGGACGTGCGAGGGTGCGAAAAAGTTCGCCGGAGGGTGCACCCAGTGTTGCTGTACGATGTACGGGATCGTCGAATTTGCGACGAACGAAACGGTGAACAGCACGATGATGATCACGGGCTCCGCGAGGAAGCCGACCATGCGCGTGCGGCTGGCACCCATCGCGCCGTAGGGATTTCCGCCGTCGATCGCCGCGAGCGTGAAGAACATTCCCGAGATCGCGAAGATGAACCCCGCTCCCAGCATGTCGCCTGCGAACGCAAAGAACAACGGGAAATCCGTTAGCACGGGAATCAGCAGCGTCACGATGAGCGGCACGACGAAGACGAAGTACGGGGCGGCGCGGAAGATCCAGCTGCTGTTCTCGGAGATCCGTTCGTCCTTCCCGAACAACTTGCGTAAGTCGCGGTAGGGCTGAAAAATGCTCGGCCCGCGCTTGGACTGCACGAGCTCCTTGCACCGCGCCAAAATACCGGCGAAGAGCGGGGAAAGAAGTAGAACGAAGGCGAGTTGAACGGCGTTGAGAGCGATCGACTGCGTCATCGAACGCCGCCCTAGCTTATCCGAAGATCGAAAAGCGTTACCACGAAAAAGCGAGCTCCCATACTAACAAGTAGTGAGTAGGAGCCATCAGCCCGCGAGGGCGGTAAGCGAGCTCCATCGCTAACGTGGCCTGTCCAAAACTTCGCTTCTCAGGCCTCGCAGCGGGCACCTCCCCGGCCGCACGAACACACGTTCGTCATTCCCGTGGTCACGCTTTGCCTGTATAGTGGTGCAAAGTGGTGTCAGGTGGTGCCGTGGGGAGGGACATTGCACGCGGAGCTAC
>DATKPZ010000083.1:0-5460 GCA_035523815.1 Alphaproteobacteria bacterium | reverse complement strand
GGTCGACCGATGCAACGACGTCGACGAAGCCGAGGCGTTGTGCGAGCCGATCGCCCGGCGGAAGCGGCGAGAAAATATCTCCCGAGGTGGTCTCAACGTCGGCGAGCGAGGCGGCGCTGCGATCTTCGTTCACGCTCATCGCGGTCGCGGTAATCGTTACGTTGGAGCTGGGCATATAGCGCAGCTTGAAGAGTAGCAGGTTTCGCTCGAGATCGGAGGCGACCGGCGAGCAGACGGAGTTCCTTCGAAAGAGAGCATGGTGGCGTAGGCAAGTTTTCCGCCCGGTTGGGTGCCGCCGTAGGCGAAGTCGGTAAATGCCCCGCCACGTGCGTCGCCGTCGATTTCGTAGGTGCCATTGCGCCGAAGCGATGGCTCGGCCGTGCGAAAATTGATCGCCCCACCCGTGCCGCCGCCGTCGCCCACGACATCACCCGGCCCCTTAACCGCCTCCACCTCTTGTAGTGCAAACGTCGGAAGGGCAGGACTCAGGATTGAAGACCCACAAGTTAGGCGCTCCTAAATTATATTAGGCACGACTAATTTTTATGAAAGGGTCGCCTAACATGAACCGCCATTTCCGGCGGCTGTCTTCGCGCCTGAAGCGACGCACCGCCGTCCTGGCGGTGCTAGCCGGCTCGATCGCCGCAGGGGCTGCCCAGCCCGTGGCCTTCCATATTCCATCTGAGCCGCTCGCGCACGCCCTGGCCGACTTCGAACGCGAGGGCCACGTGCGGGTCAAAGCGGACCCCGCGATCGTCCGGGGCAAGCAGTCTCCGGGCTTCACCGGCACGGCAACGCCGGCGAACGCGCTCGGCGCGTTGCTCGCCGGCACGGGGCTGTCAACGAGTATCGCCGGGGACGAGATCGCGATCGTACCGGGCGGCGATCTGAAAACGATCGTCGTCGTGGGCAGCAACGGGGCTCCCTACCAGCCCCACGCCTCGGCGAACGGACGCTATGCGGGGCGCGCCCTAGTGGACGTTCCGCAATCGATTACGGTCGTGACGCAACAGGTCATGCGCGATCGCGGTAACACGACGCTGCGCGACGCGCTGCGCAACGTCAGCGGCATCAGTTTGCAGGCGGGCGAAGGCGGGTCGCAGGGCGACTCGCTGACGATACGCGGCTTCGATGCGCGCGACGACTTTTATTTGGACGGTATGCGCGACTACGGCAACTACTACCGCGACCCGTTCAATACCGAATCCGTCGAAGTGGACGAAGGCGCCTCAGGCAGTCTCTCGGGTCGCGGTGGTACGGGCGGCGTCATCAATCAGATCAGCAAAGCGCCGTTCCTCGGATCGCTGCATGCCTTCTCGGCCGGTCTGGGCAGCGACGAAACGCAACGGCTCACCTCCGATACCAATCTCGCGCTTTCGGCGACGTCGGCGATACGCGTCAACACGATGGCCGATCACAATGACGTCGCCGGGCGCGACGTTACGCAGAGCAATCGCTGGGGCATCGCGCCGACCTGGGCCACCGGCCTCGGCACGAGCGAGCGTTTTTCCCTCGCGTACTTCCACCAGAGCGAACACAACATCCCCGATTACGGTTTTCCGATCGTCGAAGGCGAGCCTGCGGCGGTTCCGCGCGACGACTTCTTCGGCTTCAAAGGTCAAGATCACGACGACGAAAACGCCGACGTCTTCACCGCGAAGTTCCAGCACGATCTCAACGGCTCTCAGACGTTCAACCTGCAAACCCGCTTTGCCGACTATCAGCACGACTTCTTCTCGAGCGTCGGAAAGCTTGCAACCAATCCGCCGGCCGGAACGCCGCTGCAAGACGTCACGATCGGGCGCACCACGCACGCCCGCGCCGGTTCGAACGTCTATGGCGACGCCATCGCCGATATCACCGGCCATACGGACACCAGCACGTCGGACATCGGGGTCGAGTTCAGCACCGAAGGCGACCACGAACACTCGCCGACCTACGTTGGACTTCCAAGCACCAATCTTTGGAACCCGAACTACAATCAGCCGTTCACGTACACGTCGGCAACGTGGCAATACACGGTCGCAAGCGCGGATACGCTCGGCGCATTCGCGGTCGACACGATCAAACTCGGCGAGCATTTCGAAGCAACGGGCAGCGCGCGCTACGACCTTTTCGACGCGCGCGACCTCAACGTCACCACGCCCTCATTGGTCCAGCAGACCGTCGGCATGGTGAGCGATCGCGCGGCTCTGACGTATAAGCCCGAAAAGAACGCATCGGTCTACCTCGCCTACTCGACCTCGTTCGATCCGGTTCTGGAAGCGCTCAGCGTTCGCGGCGCAGCTACGCCGCCCGAAAAGAACGTCGACGAAGAATTCGGCGGCAAGGTCGATCTCGCCAACGGCGCGCTCTCGCTCAACGGCGCGCTCTTCCACGAAGTGCAGCTCAATACGCGCGAAACCGATCCGACCAGCGGCATCGTCGAAAACCTCGCCTCCGAACGTGTCAACGGCCTGTCGCTGCAAGCCAGCGGCCGCGTCAGCAGCTCGCTCGACCTCATCGCCGGATATACGTTGCTCGACAGCCTCGTGACGGCATCGCAGAATCCGCTCGAGCTGGGCAATCCCATCGGCAATACCCCACGCAATACGTTTTCGTTCTGGGCCAGCGACAAGATCGGCCGGCACTGGTCGTTTGGCGTCGGCGCCATCGGCGTGAGCGCACGTGAGGCAACGGCGGTTACGAACAGCGCGTACGGCGTGCTGCCCATCGCACCGGGATATTGGCGCTTCGACGCGATGCTGCGCAGCGAGCTTTCGCAGCATCTGGCCCTGCAGCTCAACGTCTACAATCTTACAAATGCCTTCTACTACGACTTGATGTATTCGGATCACGTCGTTCCCGGCGCCTCGCGTTCAGCGGTGCTTCGCCTGGACGTGAAGTAGCAATGCTCGTCGCGATTCCGAACGTGCTCGACGCGGCGAGCCTCGATGGCATGCGCGACGCGCTCGACCGCGCCACCTGGGTGGACGGAGCGCGCACCGCCGGACATCAGTCGGCCGGAGCCAAGAACAACGCGCAACTCGACGAAGGCGATCCGCTGGCGCGCGACCTTGGCGGCCGCATCGTCGCGGCGCTCGAGCGTCATCCTCTGTTCATTTCCGCGGCTCTGCCGAGCTGCGTCTTTCCACCGCTCTTCAACCGTTACGCAGGCGGCCAGTCGTTCGGCAACCACGTCGACAACGCGATCCGTCAAATCACTGGGACGCCGCTGCGCGTACGCACGGATCTCTCGGCAACACTCTTTCTCAACGACCCGCAGGAGTACGAAGGCGGCGAGTTGATCGTCGAGGATCTCTTGGGTACCGACGCCGTCAAATTGCCGGCAGGCGACATGATCCTCTATCCGGCAAGCAGCCTGCATCGGGTGACACCGGTAACGCGCGGCGCGCGGCTCGCCTCGTTTTTTTGGATTCAGAGCATGGTGCGCGACGACGGCGAACGCCGTACGCTCCTCGATCTCGACCTTGCGATCCAGCATGCGCGCGACGATGCGCCGGCGAGCGCGAGTATCATCGAATTGACGAATGTCTATCACAACTTGCTGCGCCGCTGGGCGACGCCATGACCGCGACGCTGAAGCGTTGGCACCTTTTTCTGGGACTGACCTTCGCGTTGCCGATCGTCATCCTCGGCATCACGGGCAGCGTGCTCGCCGCGCGCGACCCAATTGAAACGATGCTGCATCCGTACCGCTACGCGCATCCGGTCGCCGGGCCGCCGCAGTCGCGCGAACGAATCCTCGCATCGGCCGCACGAGCAATTCGCGGTCTACGCGTGCGCCGCGTGACCATGCCTGCGAATGCGCTCGATTTTGCCGAAATCTTCGCCGTCGGAGGCGGCCGAAGCGAACGCCGATCGCTCGAACTCTCGATCGATCCGGTTTCGCTCGCCGTGGTGCGCGCGTTCGATCCGTCGCGCGATTTCGTCGGCATCGTTCATCGCATCCATGAAACCTTTGCGATGGGTTTGGCCGGGCGCATCGTCGCCGGCATTTCAGGCGTTGCCTTTACCACGCTTACGCTCAGCGGTCTGCCGATCGCGCTGCGCCGCGTGCGCACGCGGCCATGGACGTTACGCCACACACACGGCGCCGCCGGACTCGTGTCGCTGGCCTTTCTCGCG
Organism: Alphaproteobacteria bacterium; assembly: GCA_035523815.1. GTDB lineage: Bacteria > Vulcanimicrobiota > Vulcanimicrobiia > Vulcanimicrobiales > Vulcanimicrobiaceae > Aquilonibacter. Next base: position 1,332 of record DATKPZ010000083.1, on the reverse strand, counting down.
ACGCTTGCCGTGAGCGGGTCCGTAATCGCATTCGCGCCACTGCTCCATGGCGACGTTCCCGCATGGATACGCGCGATCCATCAAGGAACACCGAATGCAGCGGCATGGCTTGCGATCGAGTGCGTCGCCGGCTTCACGCCGCTGTTCTTTGCAATCACCGGAGTCGCGATGTGGGCGCGGGCTCGACGATTCGTTATCCCGGTTGCGCCAGGACCACCTCGAGTTTCGTAAAGCATTGAGCCCAGCCCGAGGCGTGAGCACTACGTTGCGCCTCGTTGCGAAAGTGCTCTTGCGTGAGCGTCAGCTCGGTCATGTTGTCGCCCAGCGGTTTGAAACCCAGCGTGAGCATGGTCTGCTGGTCGCGTTTGCGATCGTCTTCCTCCCGACACCACGTGCATGCGATGCGTTCGGCGGGGATCAATTCGCGGTAGGTTCCGCACGCAACGAATTCGCCGCCGTCGGTTTGCTCCATGACGACGCGATAGGTGCCGCCGCCGCTTGGATCGGCTTGAACCTCTTTCGCGACGAACTCGCCCGGACACAAAAACTCGCCCATGAGATGCGGGTCGGTCCAGGCTTGATATAGGCGTCCCGGCGTCGCATTGAAGCTGTGCTTCATGGCCAATACGGTCGGAGACGTCACAGGGCTGTCGTTCAACGCTCGGTCCTTTCTGAGGTACTCGCAAGCCGGCCGCTCGCTCGCCCGTCCGTCCCGAATAGAGGGGATATGCACGACGGCTCGCGAGGAAAGTCGTAGGACTTCTCTACCCCAGTATGGGATATTAGGCGCACCTAACTAAGGGAGTAGCCACACCACAGTGTTCGTCTGCGTTTGCAATGCCCTCACCACGCGCTGCGTCGCTTCGGCAATTCATGCCGGTGCGCGTACGCCCGACGAAATTCACGAGACCTGCGGGACGATGCAGCGCTGCGGCACGTGCCGCCCCGAAATGTGCCGCCGATTGGCGGAGGTTACTCTTCCGGAAGTGCTCCGACCGCCTGCTGAAGATAGTTTTCTCGCCCAAGCGTCTTGACCAGAGAGAGCTGCGTCTCGAGAAAATCGACGTGCTCTTCGGAATCCACCAAAATCTTCGTCGCAAGATCGCGACTTGCAAAGTCGCCGACGCGCTCGAAGACCTCGATGGCCTTGGCGGTGTCATTGCGTGCAACCATTTCCAAGCGCAAATCGCACTCGAGCGCTTCGATCCCGTCTTCGCCGATTTGCAACTTTCCAAGCGTTTGCAAGTTCGGCAATCCCTCGAGAAACAGGATCCGCTCGATCAGCCAATCGGCATGCTTCATCTCGCCGAGCGACTCGTGGTAAATTTTTTC
>DATKPZ010000082.1:0-16105 GCA_035523815.1 Alphaproteobacteria bacterium | reverse complement strand
CTGGGCGAGGCGGTGGCTGCCGGTCGCGTGACGCTCGCGCAATTCGCCGCCACGCCGGACGACGCGGCTCGCGGCGCGCTTCGTCCGTTTGTCGAAGCGGCGCTGGAACGCGTGCGCGCAAATCGCGGCGAGCGCGAGGTGCGACTCGCGCGGCTTGGGCAGTTACCGCCCCCTTTGCTCTACGTGATCGTCGCGAGTGGAAACATCTACGAGGATCGCACGGCCGCAGTGGCCGCCGCCGAAGCGGGCGCTCAGATCATCGCCGTCATTCGTTCGACGGGACAGTCGCTGCTCGATTTTGTTCCGTTCGGACCGACGACCGAAGGTTTCGGCGGCACGTACGCGACGCAAGAAAACTTTCGCATCATGCGCGAAGCGCTCGACGAGGTTTCGGAGCGGCTTGGACGCTATGTGATGCTCACGAATTACGCGAGCGGATTGTGCATGCCCGAGATCGCCACGATGGCCGCGCTCGAACGGCTCGACATGCTGCTCAACGATTCGATGTACGGCATCCTCTTCCGCGATATCAACATGAAGCGCACCTTCGTCGATCAGCACTTCAGCCGTATGCTGAACGCGTATTCGGGCATCATCATCAATACGGGCGAGGACAACTACCTCACCACCGCTGATGCGGTCGAGCAAGCCCCGGCCGTGCTGGCCTCGCAGTTCATCAACGAAGAGTTCGCGCACCGCGCCGGGATGCCCGACCGGCAGATCGGCCTGGGTGATGCCTACGAGATCAGCCCGGAGCTCGAAGATGGCTTCCTCTATCAGGTGGCTCAGGCACAGCTCGCACGCCAAGTCTTCCCGGATGCGCCGCTCAAGTACATGCCGCCCACGAAACACATGACCGGCGATATCTTCAAAGGGCATCTGATCGACGCGATGTTCAACCTGACGTCGGTCATGACCAATCAGACGATTCATCTCTGCGGCATGCTGACCGAAGCGATTCATACGCCTTTCCTCGCCGATCGCGCGCTCTCGATCGAGAACGCGCGCTACATCATGAATACGGCGCGGCACTTCGGTGACGAGATTGGGTTCAAACCGAACGGGATCGTCGAGCGGCGCGCCCAATCGGTTCTCGCCGATTGCACGAGTCTGCTCGAGCGCGTCGCGGATCTGGGGTTGATGCACGCGATCGAAGCCGCGGTGTTTGCCGACGTCTCGCGCCCTCCCGACGGAGGGCGTGGATTCGACGGCGTCTTCGCCCGTGCGCAGGACTACTGGAACCCCTTCGAAGCCGCCCTGCGGAGCGACGTCTATGCGGCTCGTTAAACCGTACGGCGATACGATGAACGACGGCAAGGTGCAGCTCTCGTTCACGTTGCCGATCGAATGGAGCGAAGCCGCCGACGAAGCGGCGCGGCAGCTGGTGGCAAAGATGGGCTTTGCCGACGTGCAGGTGGTAGAAGGCCGCCGCGTCGCGAGCGGCTTCTCGACCTTCGTCGTGTACGCGAGCACGCCGCAGTCGGTCGATGCCGACGCCGTCAAAGCGCCATCGGCCAAGACCCACGCGATGTCGATGGACGAAATAGACGCCTACGTTCGCGACAACCTCGGGCGAAAGATTCGTATCGCCGGCGCCTGCATAGGTACCGACGCTCACACCGTGGGCATCGATGCGATCCTCAACATGAAGGGCTACAAAGGCGATTACGGTCTCGAACGCTACCACATGTTCGAGACGTTCAATCTAGGCAGTCAAGTCGCGGTCGAAGATTTCGTTCGCTTTGCGAAGGACCATGCGATCGATGCGATGCTGGCCTCGCAAGTGGTCACCCAAAAAGGCAGCGATCTAAAGAATTTCACGTCTTTAGTGGAATTACTCGAAGCCGAAGGGCTGCGCGACCACGTGGTCCTGATCTGCGGTGGTCCGCGGGTCACGAATCTACTGGCAACCGAACTCGGCTACGACGCCGGATTCGGCCGCGGGACCGTCCCGAGCGAGGTCGCGGCGTTTGTTGCCACGTCCCTCGCCGGGATGGTTCGCGCGGGGCGATAGCCAATACGGCCGGGGCAGTGTTCAGCGACCTTCTCGGCTGGTTCACCGGTAAGGATGCCAACCGCCGCAAGTATCCCCGAAAGCGGAAACCGTATCGGGCGACGGTCTCCGTGGACGCTGGGCTAACTCAGAAGCCTGCGATCGGCTTGGATATAAGCGGCGGCGGTTTGTGCGTTCTCACCCAAGAACCGGTCGGCCGTGACGAATTCGAAATTCGAGCGACGATTGAGACGCGCGTCATTCGCATGCGCGCCAAAGCCGTCTGGCAAGACACCGTCTCGCATCAAGGCAAGTCCGTTTGGCGCTACGGCATGCGCTTTACCGGCATTTCAGCCGACGATTGGGACGCGATCATCCGCTACACGACCGACAAACCGGTCGCCGAGGCCAACAAGGCGCAAGAAGAGCTCGTAACCGTGCGCATGACGCCCGACGACGCGAACCGCCTCTTACCGGTCGCGCTGCAAGAGCGGCTGCTGACGATGCTGGTCGAGCGCCGGCGTCTGGCGCCGCTGCAAGAGAACGTCACGCCGCTCGTGCAATATTTCTACTCCGGCGTCGTGCGGCACAACAACGCGCTGGTTCACCGGCTCACGATCCAGTCGAAAGTCGTCGGCCCCGAAGGCGCCGAGATCTACGAAACGCGCTTCGTCTTCGACGACCAAGGAACCACCATCCAAGTCCTCAATTAGGGGCTTGTGAAAAAGACCGCGCTGATCACCGGGATCACGGGCCAGGACGGCTCCTATCTTGCAGAGCTTCTGTTGAAGGAGGGCTACCGCGTCGTCGGCATGACGCGCCGCACCTCAACCGACGTCCACGAACGCATCCAGCACTTGGTTGACGACATCGAATTCGTCTCCGGTGACCTGCTCGATCAGTCCTCGATCACCTCGATCGTGCGCGACGTTCGGCCGGCCGAAATTTACAATCTCGCGGCGCAGTCGTTCGTTCCGACCTCGTGGCAGCAGCCCGTGCTCACCGGCGAGTTCACCGCCCTCGGCGTCACGCGTGTGCTCGAAGCGATTCGCGCGGCCGACCCCTCGATTCGGTTCTATCAAGCCTCCAGTTCCGAGATGTTCGGCAAGGTGGTCGAGACGCCGCAGCGCGAGAGCACGCCGTTCTACCCGCGCAGTCCCTACGGAGTCGCCAAGGTGTACGGCCATTGGATCACGGTGAATTACCGCGAGTCGTTCAACATGTTCGCGGTGAGCGGAATACTGTTCAACCACGAGTCAGTTCCCTCCACGACGCCGATCATCGTGAAGCGCGGCAATACCGTCGATGTCGTGCCCATCGGGGATATCATGCATGTGCGTCAAAAGGGCGCGAACGTCCAGCGCTTCGATCTCGACGACGTGCACGTGTGGGACGGTGAGCGCTTCGTGAAGGTGCTCGGGGGAACGGCCTACCGGCACCGTCCGGTTGTCGACAACAAGGGCGTGCGGCGCGTTGAGGCCCGCTGCGGAAGCGTAACGCTCACCGCGGATCACGTGATGTTCACGAGCGAGGGCGAGCGGCCGTCGAAGGACGTCGCGGCGGGGGACCGGATGCTTCGCGCAGAGCTGCCCGAGGCACCGTGCTTTACAAATCCGGGACTCGAGTTCGCGTGGATGCTTGGAGCTTTCGTCGGCGACGGCTCCGAGGGGCACTTCGCGCAGGTATGGGAACGTCAAACCCTGGGCCATGCGCGATATAGTGCGACCTCATCCGGGTTTCGAGTGGGCAGCGTCGTAGGAGCGCTCGCGCTCAACGGTGCCCCGCGATTCTTGGAGTGGCTGTGCGAGGAGTGCTACACGCGCGATGGCTATAAACGAGTTCCACGTGTCGTCCTCAATGCGGACGAGGCGGTATGGCGGGCGTTCCTCGAGGGCTACAACGCCACTGACGGCCTCAAAGCGGGCAACGCGACCCATCGGTACAAGAATTTCAAAACCAACTCCCCGGTGCTCGCGATGGGCCTCTGGTGGATGACCCGCAAGGCGCTCGGGCAGGAGGTCGTGCTAAACGTTGACGTCGGGCCCGCCGAACGTCCGGGACCCTTCTATTCGATGAACCTTCGCTCGCCAAATTCGGCCGGGAGTAAAGGAGCGCATCTGCGCAAAGACCTGGCCGAGGTGAAGCGTGTCGTTGAGGAGCCCCATTTCGACGGGTGGCTGTACGACCTCACGACGGAGTCCGAGAGATTTCACGCGGGCGTCGGCGAGCTCATCATTCATAATTCACCACGTCGCGGCAAGGAGTTCGTCACGCGCAAAATCACTGACGGTGTTGCGCGGATCAAACTCGGTCTTGCTAAAGATTTGCGGCTCGGCAACCTCGACTCGCAGCGCGATTGGGGATTTGCCGGCGACTACGTGCGCGCGATGTGGCTGATGCTGCAGCAGGACGCCGCCGATGACTACGTGATTGCTACGGGCCGCACGCACAGCGTACGCGAGTTCGTCCGTATCGCGTTTGAAGCGGCCGGACTCGGCTCGTACGAACCATACGTCGTGCTCGACCCGCGCTTCGTTCGCCCCGCCGAGGTCGATCTGCTGATCGGCGATCCGTCGAAAGCTAAGCGCGTCTTGGGGTGGGAGCCCCAGGTGAGTTTCGAGCAGCTCGTCGAGATGATGGTGCGCGCCGACCTCGATCGGCTCGCGACGGTCGCGCACCGCTAACCCCGTGCGCGCGCTCGTTACCGGCGCGACCGGGTTCGTCGGCCGCTATTTGGTCGAGGCGCTGCGCGAGAGCGGCAACGAGGCGCTCGCGTGCGGCGGTCCGCGCGACGCGGACGCGCTTCCGATCGATCTGCTCGACCCGTCCTCGCTACGCGCCGCGTTCGACCTTGCCAAACCGGACGTCGTCTTCCACCTCGCGGCGGCGACCTTTGTTCCCGAGTCGCTCGCCGCGCCGATGGCGACCTACGAGACCAATGTGCGCGGCACCGCCAACGTGGCGCAGACCCTGCGCGAGTACGCGAGCGAGACGAACGCAACGGTGCGGCTGCTCTTCACCAGTTCGGCTGAAGTCTATGGCATTCAGCCGCCACAGAATTTCCCGCTGCGTGAGACGTGCGCGCCTGCTCCCGCCAATCCATACGCCGCAAGTAAGGCCGCGGCTGAGATGCTGTTGCTCGGGGAGGCGCATAGCTTTGGTCTGGACGTGGTGATTGCGCGCGCCTTCAACCACATCGGCCCGGGACAGAGCGAACGTTTTGCGGTCGCCGGCTTCGCGTCGCAACTCGCCAAGATCGCGGCCGGCGCTCCGCCGCAACTCTACGTCGGAAACCTCGAGGCGAAGCGCGACTTTCTCGACGTGCGCGACGTCGTGCGCGCGTATATCGCCCTCGCGCGCGACGGAAAACCGGGCGAGATCTACAACGTGTGCAGCGGCGTCGCGCGCGCAATGCGCGACGTGCTGCGCGAATTGATCGTTGCGGCGCACGTGCCGGTCGAGGTGCGCGACGATCCCATGCGTCTGCGGCCCTCCGACGTGCCGCTCTCGCTCGGCGATGCAACGAAGCTGCGCGAGGCTACGGGATGGGAACCGAAGATCGGCTTTAGCGCCTCGATACGGGATATCTACCGCGCCGCCGCCAACAGCTAGGGAATCCATGGACGACACGAACAACGACGAGGTGCAGGCGCTCGTCTTTAAGAATCGCGGCTTACTGCTCACGATCCCGGCAGCGTTGTTGGCGCTTTTCGGGCGTCCAAGCGCGACGGGCGTCGCACTCGGCCTTCCGCTGGCGATCGCGGGCGAGCTGGTGCGCTGCTGGGCCGTCGGGTACTCCGGCGTTACGACGCGCGGCGACGCGGTCGAAGCCCCGCGCCTGGTCACTGCTGGTCCGTACGCCTATGTGCGCAACCCGCTCTACGTCGGAAACTTCGTGACCGCGCTGGGCTTTTCGGTGGCGTTCACGGGGAAGAATAGCTTTGCCGCCAAGCTCGCGCTCGTCGGCGGTTCGCTTGCGGCGATGGCCGCGGTCTATGCGATCATCGTTCCGCACGAGGAAAAATTTCTGCGCTCGGAATTCGGCGACGCGTTCGAGCGCTATTGCGAGCGCGTTCCGCCGGTTGTTCCGCTCGCGCAGCCGGCGCCGAATGGCGAAGGCACGTGGAATCCGAGCGTGATTCGCGACGCGGAGAGCCGCACGTTCGCGACCTTCGGCGTGATGCTCGGGCTGCTCGTGCTCAAGACGCTGCGAACGTAGCGCGCGTGTCATGTCGTCGCGCCGCCGGCTCGCCCTTGCGCTGATCCTCTCCGCCGCGGTTGCGGCGCTGGAATTTTGGGGCGGAGCCGTCTCGCGCAGTCTCGCGCTGACGACCGATGCGGTGCATGTCTGCATCGACGTTCTCGCGCTCGCGGTCGCGCTGCTGTGTGCGATCGGCGCGACACGGCGCGCGAATCGCCGCAAGACCTTTGGGTACGGCCGGGTCGAGGTGCTCGGCGCGCTCGTCAACGGCGCGATCTTGCTGACGGCGACGGCGATTCTCGCGTATCAGGCGGTCCTGCGTCTACGTGCGCCGGTCGAACCGCACGGTATCATGATGACCGCGATCGCGGCGATCGGCCTGGTGGTCAACGTGACGATCGGATTGACCCTGCTCGACCACCACCACGAAAATCACAACTTGCGCGCCGCGCTCGCGCACGTGGCGGGCGACGTGCTTGGGGCCGTGGCGGTCATCATCGGGGGTATCGTGATCGCTTACACCGGAGCCGCGTGGATCGACCCGGTGCTCTCGCTTTTCGTTGCCGCGATCATCGTCGCCGGCGTCGCAGGCGTCCTGCGCGACGCAAGCGACGTGTTGCTCGAAGCGGTGCCCGCGGGCGTCGACGCGGCCGACGTCGAGTTGCAGATTCGCACGATCGGCGGCATCGCCGGCGTACACGACCTGCATGTCTGGACGATCGGCGCTGGGTCGCGCGCGCTCTCGGCGCACTTGCTTCTGGAAGAGGGCCAACTCTCGCACGGCGCGAGCATCCTCGAGCGACTTCGGTCGGTCGTGCGCGAGCGCTACGGGATCGGCCACGTGACGGTCCAGCTGGAGAGCGAGCACTGCGACCCGGGCGGCATCATTATTTGCCGTTCGGATGCGCCGTGAGCGACAAAAGACGGAAAGTAAAGGCTGCAGCCTTCCCGAACTTCTGACCCGTTATGGGTCACATGGAATCACAAACCGTCGTTCTCTCCCTCGCCCGCACCCCGTTCGGTAAGCTGGGCGGCGCACTCGCCTCGCTCGACGCGACCACGCTCGGCGCCACCGCGCTCGTCGCGGCGCTCGAGCGCGCCGGCGTCGATCCGACGGAAGTCGAGCACGTCGTCTACGGCGAGGTGCTGCAGGCCGGCGTCGGGCAAAATCCCGCGCGCCAAGTGCTCTTCAAATCGGGTTTGGCCAAAACGGTCACGGCAGAAACGTTGAACAAAGTCTGCGCCTCGGGCTTGCTGGCGGTCGCTACCGGCATGCGGCTGATCAACACGGGAGCGAATCGCGTGATCGCGGCCGGCGGAATGGAATCGATGTCGAACGCGCCGTACCTTTTGAAGCAAGCGCGGAGCGGATATCGCTTCGGCGACGGCACGCTGATCGACGAGATGATCTACGACGGTCTGTGGGACCAATATTTCCCGATGACGATGGCGACGCAAGGAAGCATCGTCGCCGGCGAGCTCGGGCTCTCGCGTGAAGATCAGGATCGTTTCGCCTACGAGAGTCATCGCCGCGCGCACGCCTCACATGAAGCCGGCGCGTTTGCCGACGAAATCGTGCCCATTCGCGTCGCGACCAAAGCCAAAGGCAAAGTCGTGCTCGATGCGCTCCCCCAGCGCGGCGACGTGCGCGTGCCCGCGACGGTCGGCGGCCCGAGCGAGATGTGGAATCACACGCCCTCGCAGCGCTTCACGCTGGACTATGCAACGTACGCGCCGTTCGTAACCGGCGATGCGCCGTTCACGTTGGTCGATCGCGACGAAGCGGTGCGTGCCGATGCAAGCCTCGAGACGATGGCGAAGCTCAAACCGCTCGAGCAAGACGGAACGGTTACTGCCGGAAACGCACCGGGCGTCAACGACGGCGCAGCCGCCTTGATTCTCGCTGACGCGACCTACGCGCGCGAACGCGGCTACGAGGCCATCGCGTCGGTTCTCGGCCATGCGACGGTCGGCTGGGACTCGCCCTACCTGTGTTATACGCCCGCGATGGCGGCACAGAAATTGCTCGACGCCCACGGCCTGCGCGCCTCGGACATCGCCGTGTGGGAGATCAACGAAGCTTTTGCCAACGTGGCGATTACCTCGGCGCGGAACCTCGGCATCGGCGAAGCGAAGATCAATATGTTCGGTGGAGCGGTAGCGATGGGCCATCCCATCGGCGCGTCGGGCGCGCGTCTGGTGGGCACGGCGATCAACCAGCTGCGCAAGCGCGGCGGCGGGTACGGCATCGCGTCGCTCTGCTCGGGCGGCGGACAAGGTGACGCGTTGCTCGTCAAGGTCGGCTAGTCCCAACCTCACATGATTGATTCGAGTGCGCGCGCGCAGTTCGATCTCACGGGCGAACAGCGCGAAATTGCCGCGCTTGCGGCGGAGATTGCGCAGCGCGAGATCGCACCGAACATCGCGGCATGGGACCGCCAGCACACCTTTCCGCGCGAACTTTTCACCAAGCTGAACGACGCGGGTGTCATGGGGATCGTCGTGCCCGAAGCCTACGGCGGCGTCGGCGCAGGATACGTTGCCTACGCGCTTGCCGTCGAAGAGATCGCGCGCGTCGACGCGGGGAGCGCCGTGACGCTCTCGGTGCATTCGATGATCGCGTCGGCAATCGCACGTCTGGGTAGCGAGGCACAGAAGCAGCAGTGGCTTCCCAAGCTGGCGGCCGGCGATACGATCGCGGCGTTTGCGCTGACCGAGCCGGATTGCGGCTCGGACGCGGCGGCCCTTCGCGCTGCGGCAAAGCGCGACGGGGAGCACTACGTGCTGAACGGGCGCAAGCAATGGTGCACGAACGGAAGCGTTGCCGGTGTGACGATGGCGATGTTCCGCACCGGCGGCGGGGGTTCGCGCGGCGTGAGCGCGTTTCTCGTCGACAACGCGACGCCCGGCATCATCGTTGAAAGAATCACCGAGAAGCTTGGAATTCATACCAGCAACACCTGCGATCTGGCGTTCGACGACGTCCGGGTGCCGCAAGGCGCCCTGCTCGGGCAGGAAGGCGATGGGTTCGGCTCTGCGATGAACGCCCTCGCCGGCGGACGCATCGGGATCGCGGCGCAGGCGACCGGGATCCTCGCCGCCTGCCTCGACCACTCGGTGGCGTTCGCCAAGGACCGGGTAGCCTTTGGGCGGGCGATCGGCGCCTTCGAGGGCATTTCGTTCAAGATCGCGCAGATGGCGATGGACCTCGATGCGGCTCGGCTGCTGGTCTACCGTGCGGCGGCGCTTGCCGATGCGGGGCGGCCGTTCGTGATCGAGGCGAGCAAAGCCAAACTCTTTGCGTCGACCGCAGCGCGCAAGCACGCGGCCGAAGCGATTCAGATCCACGGCGGTTACGGTTACACCACGGAGTTCCCGGTCGAGCGGTTCTACCGCGACGCCAAGATCACCGAAATCTACGAAGGCACCTCGGAAGTCCAGCAGATCATCATCGCACGGTCCTTACTCGGCAAACTAGACTAGGAGAGAAGACACACACGCCATGAACCTCATGGAGTATCAGGGGAAGGAGCTCTTCCGGCGCTCCGGGATTCCCGTACCGCGCTCGCAGCACTGCAAGACGCCGGACGACGTCGCGGCGTTCATCGAAAAGAATCCCGGGAAGTGGGTCATCAAGGCGCAAGTGCTGATGGGCGGGCGCGGCAAAGCCGGCAAGATCAAATTTGCATCCAACGCCGACGAGGGCCGCAAGGCCGCAGCTGAGATCATGGCCACGCCGATGCCGCCTAATCGTCAGAACCCGAATGGCGAGCCGGTGAACTCGGTGCTGGTCGAAGAGACGCTCGATGTCGCGCTCGAGTCGTACTGTGCGATCTCGGTCGATCGCACGACCAAGAAGCCGGCGATCATCGTCACGCGCTTCGGCGGCATGGACGTCGAAGAAGTGCATGAGAAGCATCCCGAATCGTTTCACACGTTCTACGTCGATACCGCGATCGGCTACTCACCGTTCATCGGTCGCGAACTGGCGTTCAAGGCCGATCTCGATGCCGGCTATCGCAAAGCGTTTCCCGCGATCGTCGCGGGCATGTACCATCTGTTCTTCACCTACGGCGCACCGCTGGTCGAGATCAATCCGCTGATCCTCACCAAGGACGGGCGCGTGATCGCGGCCGACGCCAAAGTCGAGCTCGACGACGATGCGCTCTTCCGGCATCCCGAGTTCAAAGAGTGGCAGAAGACGCTGCCGCTCGATGAAGATGAAACGCTCGCGGCGCAAGCGGGCCTGGGGATCCGCAATTTCCGAACGTTCCCGGGAACGGTCGGCACCATGGCCAACGGCGCGGGCCTCGCGATGGCGACGATGGACGCGGTCAAGAACGCCGGCGGTGAAATCGCCAACTTTCTCGACGTCGGCGGCGGGGCGAACGCGGAGCGCGTGCGCAACTGCTACGAGCTCGTCGTCAATCACACCGGCGCGAAAGTCTTTTTCATCAACATCTTCGGCGGCATCACCCGCGGCGACCAAGTTGCCAAGGGGATCGTCGAGGCGTTAAACACGACCACCTCGCGCAAGATTCCGCTGGTCATTCGCCTTACCGGCACGAACGAGGCCGAGGGGCGCAAGATTCTCAAAGAGGCGGGCATGACACCGGTTGAAACCATGGACGAAGGCGCCGCACGCGCCGTGGAGTTGGCGCGATGACCCTTCGACTCACTACGCTCGCTCAGGACCAAAGGTGCTAAGGAATGTCTATCTATCTCGACAAGAACAGCAAGGTCTTCGTGCAGGGCATCACCGGCGCGGAAGGCTCGTATCACACCGGACGCATGCTCGCCTATGGAACGAACGTCGTCGGCGGCGTGACGCCGGGCAAGGGCGGACAAAAAACCGAGCACGGGCTGCCGGTCTTCAACACCGTCAAAGAGTGCGTCGCCGCAACCGGCGCGACGCATCAGTGCATCTTCGTGCCGCCCGCCGGCGCGGCCGATGCGCTTTTCGAAGCCTATGAAGCGGGCATCCGCTTTTCCGTTTGCATTACCGAGGGCGTCCCGGTGCACGACATGCTGCGCGTGGTCGGAACGACCCCGGGTATGCGCATCATCGGTCCGAACTGTCCCGGGCTGATCTCGCCCGGCAAGTCGTCGGTCGGCATCATGCCGGGCCACGTGTTCAAAGAAGGCAACGTCGGCTTGATTTCTCGATCCGGCACGCTTACGTACGAGGTGGTCGATGGGCTTACGCGCGCGGGCCTGGGCCAGTCGACCTGCGTGGGGATCGGGGGCGACCCGATCATCGGCACCACCTTCGTGGACTGTCTGCGGGAGTTCAAGAACGACCCCCAGACGCAAGCGATCGTGATCTGCGGCGAGATCGGCGGATCGGACGAAGAAGACGCAGCGGCCTTCGTGAAGGAGCACCTGGCCGGAATGCCGATCGTCGCCTTCATCGGCGGACGCAACGCCCCGCCGGGTAAATCGCTCGGTCACGCGGGCGCGATCATCTCGGGTGCATTTGGGACGCCGCAGAGCAAAATCGCGGCGTTTCAGGCGGCCGGCGTACCGGTTGCCGAGCGCCCCTCGGAGATCCCGGCGATGCTCGCCGAACGGATGGCCGCTGCCGTCTAAAACCTGGGAAAAAACCTTAAGAATTGGAGGGGTCCGCTGGTCCAAGCGGCCCCTTATTTTTTAAGCTAGCTTAAAGGATGCGACCTTGGTCGGGAGAAAAACGACCCTCACGTCAGCCTGAGACTCGTTTGAGATGCCGCGAAAACGGCGCTTGAATCGGTCGCATTTTGACGAATCCGCATGGTGCGGAAATGGAATGTCACTCACCAACAATTGAGGGCTATCAATGACAAGCAAACGGACCATCCGTCAGGTGGCCGTGGCGTTGATGCTTCTCGTCGCGTTCTTGCTTCAGGGAACATGGGCACTGGCAGGAACCACGGGCGGACTCAGCGGCACGGTTAGGGACGAAAGTGGTAAACCGGTTGTCGGAGCTGCCGTAAAGGCGGTCTCGGCTTCGCAGGTTGCTTCCACCCAGACGGACGCAACGGGACACTTTGTGTTCCTCGCACTTGCACCGGATACGTATACGGTGTCGGTCGAGAAAGACCAATACGCTCCGGTTTCCGTGGCCGGCATCACGATTTTTGCCGACCAGACGTCGACCCAAGCCTTCGTCTTGCAGCCGGTGCTCAAGACGATCGCGAAGGTGACGTCAACGGCGGCAGGCGCGCTCGTCAAGAGCAGCGTCGGAGCCGACCTCTATAACGTAAACGCTGCCTCGATCCAAGCGACTACGGCGCTGGGCGGCGGCGGCAACCTCAACAGCGCCTACTCGGCGATCTCGTCCGTTCCGGGCGTGAACGTCATGCAAGGCGGCAGCGGCTGGAACCAAAACACCTACGTTCGCGGTTCTCAGTCGTTCTTCACCGGTTTCGAGTACGACGGCATCCCCGTCAACCGCGCGTTTGATAACTACAACGCGTCGACGGAGAGCAACACCGGTCTGCAAGAACTGGAAGTGTACACCGGCGGTGGCCCGGCCTCGAACTCGTCGGCCGGCACCTCGGGCTTCATCAACCAGGTCATCAAGACCGGAACCTATCCGGGTTACGGTACGCTGGAGGGCGGCATCGGCGGACCCACCTTCTACCACCAAGCCAAGGTGGAAGCCGGTGGCGCAACGCCCGATCGTCGCTTCAGCTACTACGTCGGACTCAGCGGATACAATCAGGACTTCCGCTTCCTCGACAACAGCAACGCCGCAAATGGTCTGGGCGCTCCGGGTCAGGTGTACTCGGGCTACTCGACCGCGAGCGTTACACCAGGGTGGCTCGGCGGCGGCTTCAACCGCGGCGTCTTCCCGATGTGTACCTCGACCGGCGATACGCCGACTTCTGTGACCAGCACGCCCGCGTACATGAATTACAACGCGGGATGGTCTGCAGCGTTCGCGGGCACGCCCTATCCGAACGCGAACACGTGCTATGACACGTACAATCCCTCGTTCGGGAACGAGTCCTCGATCAGCGACCGCGAGAACGTGGTTAACTTCCACTTCGGAATCCCGCGGAAGAACGGCCTCGTCGACGACGTGCAGCTCCTCTGGAACGCATCGTCGATGAAGACCTACTTCTACTCGAGCCCGAACGATGGCGGCGGTCCGCTCACGTGGGCCGAGGCCGTGACGGGCGCAGACGCTGCGAATCTCGTCAACACTCCGGCAAATCAGGCCAGCTGGTCGGGATTCTGGGGAGTCCCCTCTGGTTTGCCGATCTACTACGATCAACCAGCATCGTACAATCTGCCGTTCGGGACGAACATCGCGCCCAACGGCACGCCGCTTCCGACGTCGGCGTACTATCAGCCGTCGAGCCCGACGGATCGTGCTGCGTTCTCGGCCCTGCCGAACGACGGGCGCGACAACTTCTGGAACGACCAAGGTATCGTGAAGGCGCAGTACACGCACGAGCTTTCGAGCAGTGCCTACGTCCGCGCGTTTGCATACACGTTCTTCTCGGACTGGACGCAAGCGGGTCCGGACGGCGTTTACAGCGACTATAGCTTCGGCGTCGGTGGTCCGACGGACGGCGCGATCGCTGCGAACTACGACCTGATCACGCACACCGCCGGCGGTGAACTTCAGTTCGCCGACCAGCTCAACAGCCAGCACTTGCTGCAGTTGACCGGCAACTACACGACCGCGACGGTCTCGCGTTTCAACAACACGGGATACATCTACTCGGGTGGTGGATCGCCGATCGGCTACATCGCCGACAATGGCGGCACGTGGTCGTGCTACAACCCGACCACCGGTGCAGCAGTCGGATGCTACTCGAGCGGCTACAAGAGCAATGCGGCAGTTGGTCCGACGGGAACCGCCCCGGCGGGTACGGCGGCTGCTACCAACGGCGCCTATTGGGCGACCCTCTGGAGCGGCCCAACCAACGGTTCGCTCAACACGGTTGACCCGCGCTTCACGCAAGTCAGCTTGAGCGACCAGTGGCGTCCAAACGACCGCTGGCTCTTCAACCTGGCGCTGCGCTATGAAGGCTATCTCTACGAGCTGCCCGACAGCGCAACGGCGGGAACGCAGTTCTACTCACAGATCGAATCTCAGTACGTCTGCCAGAACTCGCAGACCGGCGTTCTGTACACGGCGCCCCTCGCGCCGGGCGCACCGCCTCCTGCTCCGGTCATCTACGGCGCAACCTGCCCCTCGGGCTACGTGCATCCGCCGTTCACGGCGAACTCGCCGAGTTCGTACACGATCTCGGCTCTCTCGCCGCGTATCTCGGCCACGTTCACCGAGTCGCCGGACACGGTCTGGCGCGCCTCGGGTGGCCGTTTCACCGAGCCGCCGATCTCGGCATCGGTGCAATACCTCACCAACTCCGGCGACGATCGCACGGTGTGGAACGCCACGCTTCCGCTTGGCTTCGATTCACCGTTCCATCCGATTCCGGAGATGAGCGCGGATCAATTCGATCTCTCGCTCGAGCGCCACGTCCGCGGAACCGACCTTAGCTTCAAGATCACGCCGTTCTATAATTTCACGAACGACTATCAAGAGCAGGCGTTCATCGGACCGAACTTCGTGACGCAGGCGCCGGTTGGCGTCTTCCGTAGCGAAGGCGTAGAGATGTCGTTGCAAAAAGGCGACTTCAGCCGCGACGGCCTCTCGGGTCAGATTTCGCTGACCTACACCAATGCCAAGGTGAAATATGAATCGATCCTTGGCCCGAATCAACTCACGGCCGTCAACGCGGCAATCCAGCAGTACAACGACCTGACCTCGGCGTGCGCGCCGGGTAAGGCGACTGCCTCGGTTTGCGGTGTCGGCGCGGATGGTACGAGCACCGGTTACGCTGCTCCGTGTTATGCCCCCGGCGGAGCGCCGGATCCGGCTTGCGCGGCAACGTCGATCGCTAACCCGTACTACAACTCCAAGCCGCAAGGGTTGCTCGACGTAAACGGCTGGTACTCGCCGGCCGACCTCGGACTCTCGCCGTCGAACAATCCGACGACGACGTACTTCGATACACCGTGGGCGGGCTCACTGATCCTGAACTACCGTAAGAAGCGGTTCGCGGTCACGCCCAGCATCCAGATCGTTCAGGGCTCCGTCTATGGCGGACCGATGGACATCAACGGTGTCGATCCGCGCACCTGTGCCGCGAATCAGCTGACCGACGGCGTCGTAGCCGCCGGCAGCCCTGCGGCGCAAAACTGCGACTACTGGTCGGTCGGTGGTCTGAACGGCGCGTGCGGACCGCCCGCGCCCGGAACGACGTCGCCGTGTACCGTCAATTCCACGACGGGCATCCAGTCGTCGGAGTTGTACATTCCGAACCCGCAAACGGGAACGTTCGCGAGCCTCGGTCAGTACCGCGATCCGTGGCTCATGGTTGGGAACATCGCCTTTAGCTATGATCTTTCACCCAGGGTAACGGTGAACCTCACAGCAGCGAACCTGTTCCACACCTGCTTCGGCGGAGCGAAGGAGCCGTGGACGTCCACCTACCCGGCTGGATCGAACGTCTGCTCCTACGACACGAACGGGCTCTACACGTCCAACTTCTACAACGGGACCTCGTCCTCGGATACCGCCGCCAACGGCGTTGCGGCCTATCCGTGGCAAAAAGTCTCGTATGCTCCGGGGTTGGGCTCGGATTCCGGGTTCCTCCCTTCACCGTTCAACATCTTCGTGACGGTGCAGGTCAAGCTCTAAGCGAGAAACGCTCGCAAAGGGTCTGAAAAGAACGAGCCTCGTCGCGCAAGCGGCGGGGCTCGATTCTTTTTGCTGCGAAGATGCCGCGCATGCAGTACGGGTACCAATGCGAGGATTGCGAAGTCGCGATCTTTCCGACGACGACGCGCAGCGAACTCGCATGGTTGCGCGATCGGGTGCACGTCGTGCGCGAAGTCGCGAAACATTCGGG
>DATKPZ010000081.1:0-6797 GCA_035523815.1 Alphaproteobacteria bacterium | reverse complement strand
ATTCGCCCGATTTGGACCAAGGTGCATTACGTGCCCCGCGTCCACGGTTCGGGCGTGTTCACGCGCGGACAGACGCAGGTCTTTACCGCCGCGACGCTCGGTTCGACCAGCGACGCGCAGCGGCTCGACGGCATCGTTGCGCTTGAAGACAAGCGCTACATGCACTTCTACAACTTCCCGCCGTTCTCGGTCGGTGAGACGCGCCCGATGCGCGGACCGGGCCGTCGCGAAATCGGCCACGGTGCGCTCGCCGAACGCGCGCTGCTCCCCGTGCTTCCGAAGAAAGAAGATTTCCCGTATACCCTGCGACTCATGAGCGAAGTGCTCGAATCGAACGGATCGTCGTCGATGGCGTCGGTTTGCGGTTCGTCGCTCGCGCTCATGGATGCCGGCGTGCCGATCAGCGAGCACGTTGCCGGCGTTGCGATGGGTTTGATTCTCAAAGGTAAGGACTACGCGGTCCTCACCGACATTCAGGGCCTCGAAGATGCGCTCGGCGAGATGGACTTCAAAGTCGCGGGTACCAAGAAGGGCATCACCGCGATTCAGATGGACATCAAAGTCCGCGGCATCACGATCGAGATCATGCGCGAAGCGATGGCGCAAGCCAAGAAGTCGCGTTTCTTCATCATCGACAAGCTCGTCGAAACGATCGCCGAGCCGCGCAAGGAACTCTCCGAGTTCGCCCCGCGGATGATCGTGATCAAGATCAACCCCGACAAGATCAAGGACGTCATCGGACCAGGCGGCAAGATCATCAACAAGATCATCGCCGAAACCGGCGTCGAAAAGATCGACATCGAGGACGACGGCACGGTGTTCATCACCTCGCTGGACGGCAAGAGCGGCGAAGCCGCTCGGCAGTACGTCGAGAACATCACCAAGGACATCAAGGTCGGTGAAATCTACACCGGCACCGTCAAGCGCGTGATTCCGATCGGCGCATTCGTCGAGATTCTTCCGGGTAAGGAAGGCCTCGTGCACATCAGCCAGCTCGCGCCCGAACGTGTGGCGAAGGTGGAAGACGTGCTCAACGTCGGCGATACGACGCAAGTCAAGGTGCTGGAGATCGACGGCCAAGGGCGCGTCAACCTCTCGCGCAAAGCCGTGATCGCTCCGGGCTCGGAGAACAGCGGCGGCGGTCGCGAGAGCCGCGGCAACGGCGAGTTCCGCCCGCAGCGGCGGGAGCGCAACGACGAAGAGCCCGCCGGCGCAATTCCCGCGGGACCCGGCGCGCCGCCGACGCGACGCCGGCGCCGTCCGCCGACGCACCGCGACGACGAATAAGACGCACCGCACCGGAGAACGAGAGGGCTCGCAGCAATGCGAGCCCTAATTCTTTGGCAAGCTCCGGATGACAACTCGCGTGGAGGATACGACGTGAAATTCAATTGGTGGGCGATCGTGGTGTCTACGATCGCGCTCTTCCTTTTCGGATGGCTCTGGTACGATCTGCTCTTCGGGAAAATCTGGATGGCCGAGATTGCAAAGACCAACGGCGCGGGCGCGACGGGTCAGATGATGAGTGCGAGCCCGATCTATCTTTTCTCGGTCGATCTGATAACGGCGTTCTTCCTTGCCTACGGCCTCGCGCGCATTCTGCGCTGGCGCGGACCCGTCGGCGCGCTCGAGGGCGCCTGGATCGGCTTCGCCTTCGGGCTCTTGATCTTCGGATCCATGACCTGGCTCGACTACGTGTATTCCGGCTGGGGTGTCACCCTCGGCTTTCTCAACATCGGGTACGTGGCATTCGGGATGGCGATCCAAGGCGCGATTCTGGGAGCCTGGAAGCCCAAAGCAAGCTGACCGGCCCTAGAAAATGAAGATTTCTCTCATTTGAGAGGATGTCTCATTTTAGGTCCGAAACCGGCGGGCGATGAGCCAAGTATCTCCGCACGTGATCTCGCTCGAAGAGGGCGTACTGCGGGTGCTGTATGAGGAGCCCGCGAGCGCACTGGAGTGTGCTGCCCGTCTCTTGGGACACGGATACGCCGCCGAAGTCGTGACCGATGAGGTCGAGACGCTCCTCGCGGGCCTCGCGTTGCGCGCGTGCGTCCGCCCCGCCGGCGACGGAACCTCGCCGCGCTACGCGTTGACCGCCGCCGGCAGCGAACGCCTCGCTTCGCTGGTCGAGGCGGCGTAGACGGTGACTCGAGCCCAATTCTTCATCACCGTTACGGTGATGCTCGGGGTCTTCATGGCGATCGTCGATATGACGATCGTCAACGTCGCGTTGCCCACGATCGCGGGAAATCTCGGCGTCTCACTCGACGACGCGGCATGGGTTGCGACGGGGTACATCCTCGCAGCGGTCATCGTGATGCCGCTCAACGGCTGGCTGACCGCGTACCTCGGCCGTAAGAACTTCTACGCCGGCGCAATTGCGATCTTCACGATCGCGTCGTTCATGTGCGGCATGTCCCGGAACATCGTGACGCTCACGATGTGCCGGATGCTGCAGGGCCTGGGCGGTGGAGTCCTGCAGCCGACGGCGCAAGCAATACTCTTTGAAACGTTCGGACCAAAGCGATCCGGCGCATCGATGGCGATCTTTGGTCTTGGCATTATGGCCGCGCCCGCGCTCGGCCCGGTGATGGGAGGGTACATCGTCGACAACGCCTCGTGGCCGCTGATCTTTCTGATCAACGTGCCGTTCGGCATCCTCACCTTTGCGATGGCGCTCGCCTTTATTCCGACGCCGCACTATATTACGCGCACGCGGCGTTCGGTCGATTGGCTCGCACTCGGATTGCTCGCCGTAGGCCTGACCGCCCTCCAATACGTGCTCGAACGCGGGCAGCACGAAGATTGGTGGAGTTCGACCACGATCGTCACGCTGGCGATCGTCTCGATCGTCTCGCTGACGATCTTCGGCATCCAGACCGTGCGCGATCGTCATCCGCTGGTCAACTTGCGGATTTTTCGCATTCCGAGCTTCACCCTCGGGAACATCATCCTTTTCGTCGTCGGATTCGGTCTGTTTGGGAGCGAGCTCATCGTTCCGCTCTTCTTCCAAAGCATTCTCGGAATGACCGCGCTCGACTCGGGAGAAGCGCTCATTCCGAACGCCGTCGCGACGGCCGTCGCGATGATCGTCACGAGCCGAATCGTCAACAAGGTCGACGCTCGCATCCTGCTGATCGCCGGTGCGCTGATGGCCGCATGGGCCAACTGGCAGCTCGGTGGACTCACCGAAAGCGCCGGTATGGACAATACGTTCTGGCCGCGCACGCTGATCGGCTTTGGCCTGGGCCTCCTCTTCATTCCGCTCACGCAACTGATGCTTTCGAAAGTTCCGCGCGAGGAGTTGGCCGGCGCGACCGGCATCTCGCAACTCATTCGCCAGCTCGGGGGGAGCCTGGGCATCGCGGTGATTACGACCTTGCTCGCGCGCGAAACCGCGATTGCCTGGTCCGAACTCGCGGGTGGAATCACGCGCTCGCACGGGTACTCGCAAGCGACGCTCGTTGGTCTGCTCTCCCAGGCGGCGAGCGTGAGCGCATACGACTATGTCTTCCGCTTGAGCGCGCTGCTCTTCATCGCGGCGATACCGCTGATCATGTTCGTGCGTCCCGGCACGGCAGCGCAAGCGAGTAGCGATGCGACGCCGATGCCCGAGGCGGCATAGTGGCCGGCCTTCGCGAGCGAAAGAAAGAGCGCATCCGCACGACGATTCAGCGCGAAGCGCTGCGGCTATTCACCGAAAAGGGCTTCGAGCAAACCACCGTCGAGCAGATCGCCGACGCGGCCGCCGTCTCACCCGCCACGTTCTATCGTTACTTTACCTCGAAAGAAGATTCGGTCGTCACCGACGAGTACGATCCGATCTTCATTCAATCGCTCATGGAGCGTCCTGCGGACGAACCGATCATCGACTCGGTGCGCGCGGTGATGACCGGCGTGCTTGCGACCTATTTCGATCGCGATCGGGATCTGCTCATCGCTCGACACGCGCTGCGACGCAAGACACCGGCGCTGCAAGCCGCCTTCGCCGAAGAGCAAGAGCGATCGATGGAACTCTTCTCGGCGCTCATGGCCCGCCACTTACGCCGGCCGGCCGACGACCTAGACGTCCGGATCGCCTGCGGCGCACTGACCGGCGCGCTGCAGGAGGCGTTCGGAACGTGGCTGGGCCAGGGCGGGAAGGGCGGCGAGCAACGCATCCGCGAGATCCTCACCCATGCGATCGATCGGATCGAGAGCGCGCTGCGATTTTGACGGGCCGCTATTCATGACAGTGGCTGTCATATAAGGGCGCTACGCTTGGGGCAAGCACAAGGATACATAAGGAGAGCCCCGTGAGCGTTCAATCTACCCCCCTGACCGCGAGCGCGATCGCCGGCACCGACCTCGTCGGCTGCACGGTTGCCGATCTTCAGAAATCGCTCGCGTTTTACCGCGATACCCTGGGCATGGAGCCGTCGGTGGTCTCCGAGAACGGCGCCGAGTTCCATCTGCTCGACGGCACGACATTCGGTCTGTGGCAGCCGCCTGAGAGCGAAGGCATGGAGCCGGGCTTCGGCGTGATGTTTTCGGTGGGCGACGCAGCCGGCGCCGTACGGGCGATCCGCGAGCGCGGCGGCACGATCAGCGATCCCTTCGAGTCGCCAGTGTGCTACATGGCGATGGGCAAGGACTCCGAAGGCAACGGCGTCATCGTGCATCAGAAAAAGACGCGCGACGAACACAAGCCGTCCGCTCAGGCGCGTACCTTGACGACCATCGTCGGTATCGATCTCGCCGGCTACTTTACGGAAGATCCGGCGCGCGCGCTTTCGTTCTATCGCGATACCCTCGGCCTCGTGCCGACCGACATCGACGCGGAAGGCCGCGGCGGCGAGTTCGAACTAGCTGACGGATCCACGTTCGGCGTCTGGAGCATGCCCAACACGCCGCCCGGCGGGTTCGTGATGTTCGCGGTCGACGACGCTCGCGCCAAGGCCGCCGAACTGCGCAGCCGCGACGTGAAGCTCTCGGACGTCGTCGAAACGCCGGACTGCTTCATGGCTTGGGGTCCCGATCCCGAAGGCAACGCCGTCATCATTCACCAACGAAAGGTGCATGGCTAACACTGCGGTTCTGGTAACGGGTGCGTCGACCGGGATCGGTCACGCCATCTCCACGCTGCTTGCGCAGAACGGCTATACCGTCTACGCCGGCGTGCGAAAAGAAGGCGATCGCGAACGGCTCGAGGCCGAGCACGAGCGCATCCGGCCAGTCATCCTCGACGTCACCGTCCCGGCAGACGTGACGCGCGCCGTGCAGACCGTGCGCGAAAACGGCGACGCGCTCGCCGGTCTGGTCAACAATGCCGGCATCGCGGTTGCAGGGCCGCTGGAATTTCTTCCCATCGAGGCCTTGCGCCATCAGTTCGAAGTCAACGTCGTGGCTCCGATTGCGATGGCGCAAGCCGCGTTGCCGCTGCTGCGTGAGTCGAGTGGGCGAATCATCAACGTCGGCTCGATCGCGGGACGGCTCTCCGCGCCGTTCGTCGGACCGTACAGCGCCTCGAAGGCCGCGATTGCCTCTCTCACCGACGCCCTGCGCCAAGAGCTTGCGCGTTTTGGAATCGCCGTGTCGCTCCTCGAGTTTGCATCGGTCAAAACGCCGATTTGGGCGAAGGGGCGCGCGGGGCGGGATGCGCTCATCGGCGCGATGCCGCCGCAAGCGCTGACCTACTACGGCGCGCTCACCGACGCGGTCATCGCCCAAACGAAAGTCGAAGAACGCGAAGGCATGGATCCGAATGTCATCGCGGCCACGGTGCTCGCGGCGCTGCGCGCACCCAAGCCCCGCGAACGCTATCTCATTGGGAGCAAGGCCAAGATGCAGGCCGTCGTCGCCCTACTGCCGCCGGGAACGCGCGACGCGCTGGTCAAGAGCGCGATGAAGCTCCCGTGATCGCGCTGCTTTTGGTTGCCGCGCTGAATTGCGGAGCGACCGCGACGCAGGTCGACCTCGATGAATGCGCGGCTGCCGCGCAAACGCGCGACGACCATCTCGAATCCGCCGCGTATCAAGCCGCTGAGTGGCGCTCCTACAACGATCCGCTCCTGCGCCAAACGGAGTTACGCTGGCGCGACGCGCGCACGTCAGCCTGCAATTTCGTCTATGTGATGTACACGGGCGGTTCGATCGCGCCGATGCTCTTTTCACAATGCAACGCCGACGCCGCCCGAGCGCGTGTGCGCGATATCGGTTATTTCACCGGCCTCGCAAACGCGCGCGCGGCAACGCCTGATCCAGACGTGCAAGCCGAGCACTCACGCATTTACGGTCTGCTCGAGCTGCTCGTCTCGCCTCACGAGCGCGACCTGCTCGCCGCTTCGGAGCAAGCATTCCTGACCTATCGACGACTCGCGTGTTCCCACGCCAAAGACGGCTGCGCGACGGCGCTCACCAAAACGCGCACGCAGCAGCTCAAAGACTCGTGGCTCGCCGAGCGGTTTTGGTAGGCCTTACAAGTACTGGGCGAAGAACGCCAGCACGCGCGCGTGCGCATCGGCCGCCGAGGTCGCGTTGTAGCGCAACGTATACACGTTGCCGTGCACCTTCACGTAGCGGTCGGCGTTCGGATCGTCGAATTTGTGATAGGTGCCTGGATAGATGTGGATGGTTCCCGTCGTCCCGCTCGGATCCACGCGGCTCATGAACTGCTCGCAGGTCTTGGCATCGGTCCAGTCGTCCGAGGCGCCGATCAGCAGCAGCAACGGATCGGCGAGCGAGCTTGCCGGCTCGTTCCCGCACGCGGACGGGTAGAGGGCGACCGACGCGGCAAAGCCGTCGCCCGCGAAGCC
>DATKPZ010000080.1:0-5502 GCA_035523815.1 Alphaproteobacteria bacterium | reverse complement strand
TCAGACGCCGTGGGCGCGTCGTCTTCCGCACAAGCGCGGCTATTCGCAAAAAGCGCGCGACATCGGGCACTTCCGTGCGCGCTACGCCGTGGTGAATCTGCATCAGCTCAGCGCCTGGGACCCCAGCGTCGAGGTTTCGCCGGAATCGCTCAAAGAGCGCGGCGTGCTCAGCTCGGCACTTGACGGCGTGAAGATTCTCGGCGGCAGCAAGAGCGGCAAGTCGCTCCCGCAAGGATTGAAATTCCGCGACGTGGTGTTCTCGGCCAGCGCGCTCGAAGCGCTCAAAGCCGCGGGAGCCTCGCTTCCCGAACCCGCTCTCGAGAACGCCTAGTGTTCGATAATCTCCGGGCGGCGATTTTAGTTCCCGATATCCGCAAGCGCCTTGGCTTCGTGTTGTTCGCGTTCGCGTGGTTCATCTTCATGATCCACGTGCAGCTGCCGAACGTGAACCAGGACGCATGGTCAAAGGCGTTGAGTACCGGCGGCTTCTACAATCTGCTCGGCTTCCTCTCGGGCGGTGCGCTGCAGAAGCTCTCGATCATCGCGATGGGGATCACTCCCTACATCAACGCCTCGATCATCATGCAATTGATGACCGTCGTGCTGCCGCAGCTCGAGGAGCTTGCGAAAAAAGGCGGCGAGGAAGGCCGCAAGAAGATCAGTCAGTACACGCGCTGGCTAACGATCGTCCTGGCGGTCTTGCAAGCGACGTTCATGACCAATGCGATGAAGGCGTACGGCGTTTTCTACGATACCTCGATTTGGTATCAGCTCTTCGCGATCATCGCGATGGTGGCGGGCACGCTGTTCTTGATGTGGCTCGGCGAACAGATCAGCGATAAAGGGATCGGCAACGGCGTCTCGCTGATCATCTTCATCGGTATCGTGCTGCGCTATCCTCAGTACGTTTCGCAGACGTATAAGACGGCAAGCTCGGGCAGCCTCTCATTGCTCAACCTCGTCCTGTTCATTCTCATCACGATCGCGATCATCATCGGCATCATCTTCATGTACCAAGGCCAGCGTCGCGTTCCGGTGCAACAGGCCCGGCGCGTGGTCGGCCGCAAGATGTTCGCCGGGCGCTCGACCTACATTCCGTTGCGACTCAATAACGCCGGCGTGATCTCGATCATCTTCGCGATTTCGATCCTGCTGTTGCCGCAGCAGGCGTTGACCTGGATCCACGGCACCGGCGATGCGAGCTGGATCAAAGTCTTTACCGTCCCGTTCGTGAACTGGACGATGGAAATTCCCAAGAACTTGGCGGCTTTGAGCCTGGCGATCAACGTCTGGTTCTCACCGGGCTCGGCGCTCTACAATGTGGCGTACTTTCTCCTGGTCGTCGTCTTTACGTTCTTCTATAGCTCGATCGTGCTCAACACGCGCGACGTGGCGGATAATCTCAAGAAGACGGGCGCGTTCATTCCGGGTATCCGTCCCGGCCAGCCCACGGTGGATTACCTCAATAAGATTCTGCTGCGCCTCACGACGGCGGCAGCGCTCTTCCTCGGCATCTTGGCCGTAGCGCCGAACGTGCTCGAGAGCGGGCTGAGCATTACGACGATCTACCTCGGCTCGACCTCGCTCCTGATCGTCGTCGGCGTCGCGCTCGATACGCTCGCGCAAATCGAGGCGCGCCTCGCGATGCGGGATTACCGCGGGTTCATCAAGCGCTAATGCCGCATGACGTCGTGTTGCTCGGCGGTCCGGGCGCAGGCAAGGGCACCCAAGCGCAGATTCTGCAGAAGCAGTTGGGCTATCGCCAGATTTCCACCGGCGATTTGCTGCGCCGGCACCGGGATAGCGGCACGGAGCTGGGCGAAGCGGCGAAAGAATACATGAAGCGCGGGGATTTGGTTCCCGACGAGCTGATCATCAAGATGGTGGAAGCCGAATTGCCGGACGGCGGCGCGGTACTCTTTGACGGTTTCCCGCGGACGGTCGCGCAGGCTCAGGCGCTCGACGCGCTTTTGCAGCGGCGTGGCCGCGGACTCCCGGGCGCGGTCTTCTTCGATATTCCGCGCGCGATGCTGGAAGAACGTCTGCTCGGCCGCTGGACCAATCCGCGCACCGGGCGAGTTTATCACGAACGCTTCAGCCCGCCTAAGGTTGCCGGCGTTTGCGATGACGACGGCGGTCCGCTCGTGCAGCGCGAGGACGACCGGCCCGAAACCATACAGCGCCGGCTCGATGTTTTCGAAGCCGAGACGATGCCTTTGGTCGAATACTACGACGCGAGCGGGCGTCTGGCCGAGATCGACGCCACGCAACCCGTGGAACACGTCACGCACATGTTGATGCACGCCATCGGCGTGGAGCACGCGCATTAATGTTTATTTGGCGCGCCCTAGGGGAGAGCTACGCGCGGCGAAATGTGTCGCGCGCCGTGGTTTGGGGGCCCCACGAAGTGGGGGGCGCGGAGCCTAGGGCGGAGCGCCTTTTAGCATGGTGACGCTCAAGTCGGCGCGCGAGCTTGAAACGATGCGCCGCAGCGGGAAGATCACGGGGACCGTGCTGGCCGAGCTGATGCAGATCGCGAAGGCGGGTATGACCACGCGCGAGCTCGATGAGATCGCGGAGCGCGGCATTCGCGAGCGCGGCGGGATCCCGACGTTCAAGGGGTATCACGGGTTTCCGGCCACGATCTGCGCCTCGGTAAACGACGAGGTGGTGCACGGAATTCCGAGTGACTACGTGCTGCAAGCCGGCGACCTGCTTTCGATCGATATTGGGACGACGCTCGACGGCTACGTAAGCGACAGCGCCGTGACGATTCCGATCGGCACGATCTCGCCGCAGGCGCAGCGCCTCCTCGAGGTGACCCAAGAGTGTCTGATGATCGGAATCGCGCAGATGCAGCGCGGCAATCACGTCGGTGACATCGGCGCGGCCGTTCAGCGTCATGCCGAGGAACGCGGGTACGGCGTCGTGCGCGAGCTGGCCGGACACGGGGTCGGAACGGAGATGCACGAGGAGCCCCAGGTGCCCAATTACGGCAAGCCGGGGACGGGCATGGAGCTGCGGCCGGGTCTGGTGCTGGCCGTCGAACCGATGATCACGCAGGGTGACCGCAAGGTGGAAATCCTCAAGGACGGCTGGACAGTCGTCACGGCAGATGGTAAACTCGCAGCGCACTTCGAGCATACGATCGCCGTAACCGAGGATGGCCCGAAGATTCTCACGCTTCGCAGCTTCGGGGAACACCCGGAGGCTGCGAACTACGTTCCCGACGCCGAAAAGGCGCAGGCGCGCTAGTGGCTCGTCGTCGTGGGGGGCGCCCGATTCGGGGCAGGAAGAGCGCCGCCGACAAAGCGGCTAAGGCCGCCAAGACCGCGATGCCGAAAGAAGAGGCGATCGAGGTCGAGGGCACGATCGTCGAGCCCTTGCCCAACGCGATGTTCCGGGTGGAACTCGCCAACGGGCATCGCGTGTTAGCACACGTGTCGGGAAAGATCCGGATGAACTTCATCCGCATTCTGCCCGGCGACCGAGTCCTCGTGGAACTCTCGCCGTACGATTTGACGCACGGCAGAATCACGTACCGTTATAAATAGTTAGAATCGAGATAATCGTGAAAGTTAGACCGTCGGTTAAGAAAATCTGTGAAAAATGCAAGATCATTCGGCGCGAAGGAAAAGTGCGCGTGATCTGCGAGGTCAATCCTAAACACAAGCAGGTTCAGGGGTAATATAACATTATGGCACGTATCGCTGGTATCGATCTTCCGCGCGAGAAGCGCATTGAAATTGCGTTACAGTACATCTACGGTGTTGGTCCGACCAACGCTGCAAAGCTGCTCGCCCACACGGGGATCAATGCCGACACGCGCGTCAAAGACCTGACCGAGGATGACGAGAAGAAGCTTCGCGATGCGCTCGACACCCTTCAGATTCGCGTCGAAGGCGATCTGCGGCGGGAAGTCCAGGGGAACATCAAGCGGCTGATGGACATCGGTTGCTATCGCGGCCTGCGGCATCGTCGCGGCCTGCCGGTTCGCGGACAGCGGACCAAGACCAACGCGCGCACGCGCAAAGGTCCCAAACGGACCGTCGCAGGCAAGAAGAAGGCCGCGACCAAGAAGTAGAGCAAAAGACCCGGCACGATGCCGGGTCTTCTGCTATGTACGCGGTAATTACGGCCGGCGGTCCGATCGATGGCGAGTACGCGCAACTTGCGGGGACGCCGCTCAAGGCGCTCGCGCCGGTGCGCGGCAGAACGATGCTCGCGCGAACGATCGATGCGCTGCGCGAGTGCGGGATCGACCGGATCGCAGTCGTGGGCGGCACCGCGGTGCGCGACGCGTGCGAGGCGTTGGCGCCACTGCGAGTGATTCCCGATGCGGGATCGGGGTCAGGTAACGTGTTCGGCGCGCTTGACGCGTGGCCGGACGATGCATCGCTGCTGTATCTCACCTGCGACATGCCCTACATCGACGCGCGTTCGTTGCAGTGGTTTCTCGACCGCATCGATCCGGGCACGCTCTCGATGCCGCTGTGCGAACACGCGGCGTTCGTCCGCCGCTTTCCGGACGCGCCCCCGTTCGGTATCGTGTTGAGCGGCGAGCGCGTCGTGAACACGGGCGCCTTTCATATTCCCGCCGGCTCGCGCGCCCGCGTTCGGAAACTCGCAACCACCATGTTCGATGCGCGCAAAGCGCCTTGGAAAATGGCGAGCGTCGCAGGGCCGCTGGTGCTCCTGCGATTCGCCCTCGGACGGGTTTCGGTCGGCGCGCTCGAGGCGCGTGCGCGTCAGGTGCTCGGAATCCCGGTAACGGCGCTGCGCGACGCACCGCCGGAACTCGCGTACGATGCCGATACGGCGATCGAATATACGTATGCAGTCGATCGTTCCTAAGGAGGCAAGCGCCGCGCGCGTCAGCGCGCTTTGGTTCGGCGTGCAGCTGATTTGGGGCGCGGTGCTGGGCATTTCGCTTCAGGCGCGATGTCTGCAAC
Source organism: Alphaproteobacteria bacterium (assembly GCA_035523815.1). Taxonomy (GTDB): domain Bacteria; phylum Vulcanimicrobiota; class Vulcanimicrobiia; order Vulcanimicrobiales; family Vulcanimicrobiaceae; genus Aquilonibacter. Next base: position 550 of record DATKPZ010000080.1, on the reverse strand, counting down.
TCGCAAGTCATTCATCGCTTGCGGTCTTTGGTCTGGTTTCTGCAAGCGGCGCGGGGGCCGCGGCGATCACGCAGCTGGTGCTCGGGCCGATCTCCGACTCGATGCGCCGGCACGGGCGCGATCGCATCCCCTTTTACGCGGGCGGCGCCGTGCTCGGCGCGGGAGCGGTTCTCGCGTTTTATGCCAGCGCAAACGTATCTGAGCTCCTCTGGTCGTTCGTCGGTCTGCAGATCGCGCTCAACGTCATCATCGGCCCGTATCAGGCGATCATTCCCGATCTGATTCGGCCGCAGCGTTTCGGCGTTGCCTCGGCCTGGCTTGCCGCAATGGGCAGCGCGGGCAACGCGTGCGGTGCGATCCTTGCAACGCTGCTCGGCGGTACGCAGCGGCTGGGACTTGCGCTCGCGGCGGGGCTGCTCGCATCGGCGTCGGTCACGCTGGCGCACAGCCGGCGCGTTGCGATGCAGCCGCTTGGACTCGCCGCCCGGTTTAGGGTCAACCGGACGCTGGTGGATCTCTTCATCTCGCGCGCCTTCGTCTATTTGGGCTT
>DATKPZ010000079.1:0-33964 GCA_035523815.1 Alphaproteobacteria bacterium | reverse complement strand
GGCCGCGCTCTTTTCTGCGCCGCACGGCGTGAAGGTCAGGCTCGGTCCCTCGCGCGCATCGCAAAGCCGGAGCACGCCGCTCGACCCGAAAACATCCAGCCGCGACGATCGCTCGGGGTCGATCCAACTCACCTCGATATGAGCCGAGCGAGACCGCGAGAACGACAGATCCGCATAGGCGAAGTCCGCAATGCCCTCGGTGATGAACGCCGACGTCGAACCTTGCACGGCCAACGGCGGCTCTTCGAAGATTTCCAAAGCGAGGGCGATATCGTGCGGGGCGAAGCTCCACCACACGTTTTCGGCACGACGTACTTTTCCCCATGAGAGCCGGCGCGAGCGCACGTGGCGCACGTCACCGATCGCACCCTCGCGCAGAAGGCCGATCATGCGCTGAACCGCGGGGTGATAGAGCAACAAGTGACCCACGAACAGCGTTCGGCCTCCCGCACCGGCGGCGCGCACGACCGTTGCTGCCTCATCGGGATTCATCGCGAGCGGCTTTTCCACGAACACATGCTTTCCCGAAGCGACGGCTTCGAGCGCAATTTCCGCATGTAAGGGTGCCGGCGCGGCGATCACGACCGCGTCGATGTCGCGATCGAGCAACGTTGCGAGCTCGCGGTCCAGGCCGATGCCAGGATATTCGTCCGCGAGCCGAGCGAGAGCGGTCTCATCGGTGTCAAACACGCTCTCCAAAACGTTCAGCTCGTGGGCAACCCGAATGAGATTGCGACCCCAATATCCCGCTCCGATAACGGCGAGCTTCACAACATCACCACGTTATCCCGGCCATCCCGCACGAGCTTGGTCGCGTTGCGCGTATCCACGACGAGCGAGGCGCCCTCGACTACCGATGCGTAATCGACCGAGCTATGATCGGTCAGAATCAGCACGGCGTCGGCGCGTTCCAGCGTATCGCTCGAAAGGGGGGTCGAATGCCACATCACGTCGTGCTCGTCGGTGAAGCTCGGCACGTGCGGGTCATAGTAGTCGATCCGTGCGCCGTCTTTTCCCAGCAGGTCGATGACCTTCAATGCGGGCGACTCACGCCAATCTTCAATATCGCGCTTGTAGGCGACGCCGAGAACGAAAATGCGAGACCCGTTGATTGACTTACCGATGCCATTGAGCGCGCGCATGATCTTCTCGCGGACGAAATACGGCATCGTCCAGTTGATCTCGCCCGCGAGCTCAATGAACCGGACGTTCATGTCATATTCACGCGCTTTCCAGGCGAGGTAAAACGGATCGAGTGGGATGCAGTGACCGCCGACGCCGGGACCCGGATCGAAACGCATGATTCCGAACGGCTTCGTCGATGCAGCATCAAGCATTTCCCAGACACTGACCCCCAACCGATCGCAAAGCAGCGCCATTTCGTTCACGAGGGCGATGTTCACCGCTCGGAACGTATTTTCGAAGACCTTCGTCATCTCAGCAACACGCGGCGAGGAAACCGGTATGACCGTCTCGATCGTCTGGGAATAGAAGCAGGCGGCGACCTCCAGGCATGCCGCGGTCACGCCGCCGACCACCTTGCTCGTGTTCTTTGTGGTATAACGGGCGTTCCCCGGATCGACGCGCTCGGGTGAAAAGGAGAGAAAAAAGTCCTCTCCCACTTTCAATCCGGAACGCGAAAGAATGGGAAGCAGCACGTCTTCCGTAGTACCCGGATAGGTGGTGCTTTCGAGACTCACGAGTTGGCCCGGCCGCAAGTGTTTCGCGATCTCGCCCGCCACGTGGCGGATATACGAAATGTCCGGCTCCTTGTTCGCAGTGAGCGGCGTAGGAACGCAGATCACGATGCAGTCGCATTTACCGAGCGAGCTGAAGTCGGTCGAAGCGTTGAGTTTCCCGCACTCGACTGCCTCAGCCAGCTCGCGGTCGTCGACGTCGCGGATGTAGTTGAGTCCTTGTTTGATCTGATCGACTCGAATCGGATTGCGATCATAGCCGATGACACCGAACCCAACCTTCGCCTTCTCCACGGCGAGCGGGAGTCCGACGTAACCGACGCCGACGACGCCGACCAGTGCATGCCGTCGCTCGAGCTTGTCCTTGAGCGCGTCGATGTGGAGCGATGGGGCTACGAGCATTGTCACGACAATGGTACCTTTGCGGGTTGAAGGCTGAAGTGTTCGACTTGGGCGCGCTCGACCGGGATCAGCACGGGCCGCGGGGGAGTGTCGAGCGGAACGGGCCGCGCCGCGGTAAGCGCGGATGGAGTAAACTCGGGCACGAACTCGTTCAGCAGCTGGACGCAGAGCGCGGGATCGTTGCGCCGGACGGCTGAGCGCATGCGATCGAGCCCGTCGTTGAGGAGCGCGTAATCCGAGCGCTGCTGTTTGGCGATGAACAGCCGCTCGTGGCTGGTCCGGGAAAAACCCTCTCCGCTCGTGAGAATTTCTTCGAAGAGCTTTTCACCGGGTCTAATGCCGCGCTCAACGATCTCGATGTCGCGATACGGCTCGAACCCGGAGAGACGAATGACCTGTTCAGCGAGATCGATGATCTTTACGGGATGACCCATATCGAGCACGAACACCTCGCCGTCGATTCCCATGGACATCGCCTGCAGAACCAGCGAGACCGCTTCAGGTATGGTCATAAAGTAACGCACCATCTCGCGATGCGTAATCGTGAGCGGACCACCAGCCTCGAGTTGAGCTTTGAAGATCGGGATCACGCTCCCGCGGCTGCCGAGAACGTTTCCGAAGCGCACCGACACGAACTCGGTCGCGGAGTCTCCCGCGAACGATTGACAGATCAGCTCTGCCATGCGTTTTGTCGCGCCCATGACGCTGGTCGGATTTACCGCTTTATCGGTGGACAAAAGAATGAATTTCGCGGCGCCGGCGGCCGCAGCGGCCAGCGCCACGACCTTCGTCCCGAAGACGTTGTTTCGCACCGCCTCGCACACATTCTCTTCCACGATCGGCACGTGCTTGTGCGCAGCCGCGTGCAAGACGACGCGCGGATGGAATGTCGCGAACACGTTTCGCATTGCCGCAGCATCGGCGCAATCGGCCAAAACCAATTTCGTGCGGTCGAATCGATACGACTCGCGCAGCTCGCGATCGATGGTAAAGAGGCTGTTTTCGCCGTGCCCGAGCAGAACTAGAAGTTTGGGTTCGAAGGTCGCAATCTGGCGGCAAATTTCCGAACCGATGGATCCGCCGGCGCCCGTGACCAGCACGACTTGACCATCGAGGTGCGGACGAATACCTGCGGTATCGATGAGAACCGGATCACGATCGAGCACGTCTTCGAGCCGGATGTCGCGAATTCGCGAGAACGTGACGCCGCCGGTCAGAACTTCCGACGCGTCCGGCACGACTTTCACCGACGGCCGCGCCTCATCCGGTACCGCCATGCAGAGCTCTTTGATGTGATTGATCAGGGGGAGTGGTGCCCCGGTGATCGCTACGATCACGGCATCGATCCCGTGCTCTCGGATCAGCTGCGGTATCGCGTCGATCTTTCCAAGCACGCGCACCCCGTCGATGCGCCGGTCCGAGACGCCGTCATCGACGCATCCTACCACGCGCATCGGCATGCTTCGATCTTCAAAGATGGCTTTCGCGAGCTGATGCGCGGCGATCCCGTGCCCCACGATCAGGACGCGCTTCGCGCCCGGTCGCTGCGTGATCCACCAGCTGCGCCAAAACACTAGTCCGATGCGCAAAAACATGCGCAGCATGAATGCGAGCATCGCCGCGACGACCACGATCCTCCCAGACGCCAAGGAAAGCGGGGAGGGCACTTGTTCGAAAAGCAGAGCAAGGAGCGCACCGGCGATGGCTCCGAGCAAGAGGCGCAAAACGTCGTGAAAGTCGAACGTGCGCGCGCTCTCGTAGCGAAACTGGACGTAGGAGCCGACGACGACGAGGATGCAGCCGATGATCAGCAGCTCGAGATGCGTCGTCGTGTGGATGTTGGCGACCTGCGGGGCAAGTGCGACGGCGACGCCGACGACGACGCAATCTCCGGCGAAAAGCGCCCCGCGCAGCAGCGGCCGAAGCCCCCTCCCTCCGTTTGCGTTGGTGGCGGCCGTGTGCGGCTTCATGGGCTCATGGTACGCGGTGGGCGATGATCTCTCGAAGATTCAGGGCGCTCAAGCCGATTGGGTCTGACGGGCCCGGCAGGCAGGGCCATTTCGCGGTTTCGCTGGGCTGCAACATACGAAACGATAGCCTGGATGCACATCGGTACAATGCTCGCGGCGCTCGGTGGGCTGGGCGCCGCCATCCGCGAAAACCTCGCGGACCTGCGCCAACGAACCTATTTTCCGCACGCGATCCTCGGTTCGCACGTGATCCTGCGCGGGGTCGACCGAATCACGATGGGTCACGGCGTGTTTATCGATCATGGGGCGTACCTCAATCCGAGTACGGTCAATGCCGGAAAGGGGTTTATTCGTTTGGGCAACGGCGTTGAAATCGGACCATACAGCGTTTTGTGGGGCGGCGGCGGGTTGCGTATCGGCAACAACGTCCATCTTGGAGCGCACGTGCACATCACGACGCAGCAGGGCCGTCCGATCGATCGCGATCGGGATGCGCCGCTCACGGTCGACGTCGCCCCGGTCACGATCGGCGACGACGTTTTGATTTATTCCGGCGCGATCGTGGTTCCCGGGGTGAGCATCGGCGACGGGGCGGTTATCGCCGCCGGAGCCGTGGTAACTCGCGACGTGCCGCCGGGTTCTTTGGTCGGCGGCGTGCCCGCTCGGGCACTCGCCGGTTAATCGATCACGACCGAGCCTTCGCGCGCGGTCAGCAGCTCCAGCAGTACGGCTCGTCTTTGTTCCTCGCTCGTCGCCTGTTCGTAGACTTCATAGCTCTCACCGAGCAGCGTTGCCAGTCCCTCGTAGATCAGCGCCTGCGACTCGGCGGAGGCCGGAGCGCGCGTGGGGTTCGTGGATCGCAGGTGACCGTCGATGCGTCCGCGTTCGAGCAGACGAATCAGCGTGCTTTCGCAGGATGGGCGGCGGTACAGGTTGCGACGCGCCCGAATGCCGGGAAATGCGGCGCGAATGCGCGTGATGAAGCCCAAATCATCGAGTGCGGCGAGCGCTTCGAACACCATCGACGAGCTATATAAACCGAGGTCCTCCCGAATCTGGTCGACCGTTGGGCTGCACTCTCCCCCCGGATCGCTGAGCATCGTCAAATACATGTACATGCTGGTCTGCCGCGGATTGAGAACGTGAAAGAGAAAGCCGCTCCACCACGCGGGGATCAGGGCCGAAGGCGCACAGACGTGGCCCGGCTCGCACTGAGATAGGTTGTCATCCACTTGCACGCTCGTTTGAAATCCCTCCACGGTCAGCCTGTGCTGTTTCTGCTCCAGATATCCGGAGGTGTCGTACGTGCCCAAAAGCCGGGAGCATCACGCAAAAAAAACATCGGGCCTTGGTAAAGACCCGATTAATAGCTTGGGAGCGCCGAACTGCTTTGCTTTAGGCCGGCTCCTTCTTCTGCTCTTGATAGATCAGCGTCGGCGACTCTTTCTTGTCGATGACGTCTTTATTGATGATGCACTTCTTCACGCCTTGCAGCGAGGGAAGGTCGTACATCACGTCGAGCATCGTTTCTTCGAGAATGGAGCGTAGGCCGCGCGCGCCGGTCTTGCGGCCTTGAGCCTTGGTCGCGATTGCCACGAGCGCGTCCTTCGTAAACTGCAGATCGACGCCGTCCATGTTCAGAATCTTTTGGAATTGCCGCACGAGCGCGTTGCGCGGCTCGGTAAGGATTCGGCGCAGCGCGAGCTCATCGAGCGCGTCGAGGGTAACCACGATCGGCAACCGCCCGATGAATTCCGGAATCAGCCCGAACTTGAGCAGATCCTCGGGCATCAACTGTTGCAGCAGCTTACCCGTGCGAGCGTCTTTCTTGCCCTCGGGCGTCGCGCGGAAGCCCATGTTGTTCGCGCTGACGCGCGACTCGATGATGCGCTCCAGCCCGTCGAAAGCGCCGCCGCAGATGAACAGCACGTTGGTCGTGTCGATCTGTATGAACTCTTGATGCGGATGCTTTCGTCCGCCCTGCGGGGGAACGTTTGCGGTGGTGCCTTCGAGAATCTTGAGCAGCGCCTGCTGCACGCCTTCGCCCGAGACGTCGCGCGTGATCGAAGGGTTCTCGCTCTTACGCGCGATCTTGTCGATCTCGTCGATATAGACGATGCCCTTCTCGGCCCGTTTCACGTCGTAATCCGCGGCCTGAATGAGCTTGAGCAGAATGTTCTCGACGTCTTCACCGACGTAGCCCGCCTCGGTAAGTGAGGTCGCGTCGGCCATCGCGAGCGGAACGTCGAGAATCTTCGCGAGCGTCTGCGCGAGATAGGTCTTGCCGGAACCGGTCGGTCCAACGAGCAGGATGTTCGATTTTTGCAGCTCGACGTCGTCGGCCGCGCCGCCCGCGTTAATGCGCTTGTAGTGGTTGTAGACCGCAACCGCCAGCGACTTCTTGGCCCGCTCCTGACCGATCACATACTGATTGAGGATGTGATTGATCTCTTTGGGCTTGGGGATGTTGCGCAGGCGCAGGTTCTCATCGACGTTCTTGTAGAGCTCTTCTTCGATGATCTCGTTGCAAAGCTCAATACACTCGTCACAAATGTAGACGCCTGGGCCGGCGATCAACTTGCGCACCTGCTCCTGCGACTTACCGCAGAAGCTGCACTTGAGCTGACCTTTCTCGTCTCCGAAACGGAACATATCGGGGGCGGGCGTCCTCCTGGGCGTTAAGCCGGCTGCGACAAGGCTGAACGATCTTCGATAACGTGGTCGATAATCCCGTAGTCCTTGGCTTCGTCGCTGGTCATGTAGTAGTCGCGGTCGATGTCCTTGAGGACTTGCTCGATCGGCTTCTTGGTGGTCCGCTCGTAGATGTGGGCTATGACCTGGCGGGTGGCGATCAGGTCCCGGGCCGCGATTTCCACGTCGGTTGCCTGGCCGCCGATCTGCGAGACCCAGGGCTGGTGGATCAGGATCTTCGAGTGGGGCAGGGAAAAACGCTTGCCGGCCGCCCCCCCGGTCAACAGGACCGAGCCCATCGAAGCGGCCATGCCCATGCAGATGGTGGCGACGTCGGGCTTAATAAACCGCATGGCATCGTAGATGGCCAGACCCGCCGTGACGCTGCCTCCCGGCGAGTTCACGTACATGTCGATGTCCTTGTCGGGGTCTTCCTTTTCGAGGAAGAGCAGTTGCGCGATCACCAGGTTGGCCAGGTGATCGTCGATCGGCCCGCCGACGAAAACGATACGGTCTTTGAGCAGACGTGAATAGATGTCGTACGCGCGTTCTCCGCGCGCACTCTGCTCGACGACCATGGGGACTAGGTGACCCATACTTTTTTCTATCCCTTTTCAGCTAACGCATCACACGTAACCCACACGAGGTGGGCGAAGGTTCCGAGCGCACGATGCGCTGGACTCAGCTTCGCTGAGCCTATAGCGTTCGGCCTTCGGCCGATCCGCCCGGAACCGTCTATTGGTTGCCGGCTTCTTTTTCCGTGACCTTGGCGTTATCGACGAGGAACTCGAGCGTCTTATTTCGCACGATGCCCTCCATCAGCGACACCACGTTGTTGCCGAGCGCCCTGCGAATCCGGTCTACGGGTTGCCCGTATTGCCGTGAGAGGGCGGCGAGTTCTTCGGCGATATCCGCAGGCGTCGCGTTGATGCCCTCGGCTCGCGCAATCTCCTCGATCACCAACGTTCCTTTGACGCGCTGCTGGGCGTCAGCCCGAAAGGTCTCGCGCAGCTCGTCCGCGGTCTTGCCCTGCTCCGCAAGATAATCCTCGAAGCTCCCCCCGCTCTGCGCGACCTGCGCGGCGAGATCGCTGACCATGTTGTCGATTTCGCGCTCGATGAGGACGTCCGGTAGCGGGAAGTCATGCGCGCCGACCAGCTTCTCCATCAGCTCGTTGCCGATTGCGCGCCGTGCGCGCGACTGCGAGATGGCTTCGAGGCGCTTACGCACGTCGGCGCGGAGCGCATCGAGCGTCTCGTTCTCCGAAATCGTTTTCGCAAATTCGTCGTCGATTGCCGGAAGCTCGAGGGCCTTCACGTCGTGCACGGTGACGGTAAAGACGGCCGTCTTCCCGGCAAGCTCCTCCTTGGGATAGTCCGACGGAAAGACCGCTTCGACGTCCTTGGTCTCCCCCGCGCTCATCCCGGCAATGCCCGAAGCGAATCCGGGGATGAAGCGGTTCTCGTCGAGCTCGGTCATCTGCCCCTGGGCCGATCCGCCCTCGAACGCGACGCCGTCGATCTTGCCCTCGTAATCGAGCGTCACGACGTCGCCGAGCTGGGCCGGCCGTTCAACCGGTACCAGCGTCGCGCGTTCCTTGGCCAGGGCTGATATGCTCCGCTCGACGTCCTCGTCGTCGATCTTCGCCGCTTCGCGCTCGACCTCGATGCCCTTGTAGGCGCCAAGCTCGATTGCGGGACGCACTGCGACCGTCGCCTTCAGTCGTGAAGGCTTTCCCTCTTCGGCGGGCAGCAGTTCCATCTTCGGCCGGTCGACGGGGAGCAGCTCATGTTCGCGCACCGCCCGCGCGTAGACTTCGGGCACGACGTCCTCGAGCGCCTCGCTTGCGATCGTCTCGGTCCCGTAGGTCTGCTCGAACACCTTGCGCGGGACTTTCCCCGCCCGAAAACCGGGCAGCTTCACGTTCTTCGCCAGCCGGCGAAACGCGCGCTCCTGTGCCGCGGCCAGTTCCTCTGGGGTGATCGGGATTTCCAACTCCACCTGCGTGGGGGCTAGGCGGGTCAGCGTCGAGGTACTCACGGGTGGTTCGTTCCTTTATGTAATACGAAAGGGCGCTTCGGCGCTCTTGCGCCCGCGCCCCGTGTATCCCGGCGAACCGGGCTCGCTCTTCTCAAAATGATGTGGAGCGGAAGACGAGATTCGAACTCGCGACCCTCGCCTTGGCAAGGCGATGCTCTACCACTGAGCTACTTCCGCAGGTTGTTCGTGGTCCTGGCTTGGGCCGGGACCTTTTTTGTTTACGGTCCCGGCCACAAGCCAGAACCCCTCACGTAGAATGTGTCTTGGTCAGGGCGCGGTTCCTTGGGCAAGCAGAGACTCGAACTCTGACGGGTTGCCCCACTGGAACCTAAATCCAGCGCGTCTGCCAGTTCCGCCACTTGCCCCGGACAGCCGTCCGCCATGCGGCGACCGCTTAGTATAGAACGCGCCCGACGTATTTCCTTCCTTACACCGCGGCCGGCTCTTGGAGGAGCGTACCATCTTCAATGAGCGGTGCCTTGAGGGTCGCTTCGTCCACGCTGTGCACGTCTTCGAACCGCACCGCCGCCTTGGTGTAAATCTGGCCGCCGGCCGACATCGGAGCCAGAGCATCTTCTTCACTGACGTAATGCGCGCCGCCGACGTCGTCGAAGTGGATCAGCCAGGCGACATTCGTGCCCGGGCCGCTGGTAAAGTTGAGCGCATCCTGCAACTGCCACGGCGCAAACGTCTGCTCGTCGATCCATGCTTGCCGAATGCGGTAACGCCCGGGGTCACGCGTCGGCGTCAGTCCGAGGTGGTAACACGGATGTCCGTCGATCGTCTGCATTCCGAGCAGCACGATCATGTAATCGTGGTTGTGCGCGTAGACGGTCGCAATCTCTTGAAGTCCGGGCGCCGGACTTGGCGATGCGCTCGCGGTCGTTCGCGGATTCGGATCGTGAAATTCTCTGCGGATCTGCGCCACCAGCGCGGCGGAGTTGAACGGCGTCGGCGTGGGCGCCGGCACGAACGGCGCCATGCCGAACGAATAATTCGGCGCGAGGTACGGAACGCCGAGAAAGTCGATCGGCGGCAGCGGTTTATTCAAGTGGAACCCGAGAATGCCCAGGTTCATCCCCTTCACCGCGACCGGATGTTCGCGCTGGTAGTCGCTCACCGGATCGACCCTCGCGCTGCCGTTCACCGCGTCGTACTCGGCGGCGTAGCGCTCGATCCGCTCCTTGCCGCCTTCGGTTACGTCGACGGCGACATCGTAGTCCAGGATCATCGGGTAGCGCTGCTGCAGCCAATAGGCGCGGGCGTTCGCGAATATCGCATAGGGGTCGGGGGCCGCGGCGCGCGCCGGCGAGGCGAGCGCCGCTGCTGCGGCGAGCCCACCCAGCGCGACGGCGCAGATTTTCGGCCACATCGGCCTTATCATACAAAAGAACCTGAAGATTCGCTTCAGGTTCTTTGATTTTGGTGCACCGCGAAGGACTCGAACCTTCAACCAATTGATTAAGAGTCAACTGCTCTACCATTGAGCTAGCGGTGCATGCTCTTGCGCCCTCCGGGACTCGAACCCGGGACCAACGGATTAAAAGTCCGCTGCTCTACCGACTGAGCTAAAGGCGCACAGTCGCATCAGCGCTTCGCGCTGACCGCCCTCCTGGCCGCTCGGTGTCGCGGACCGACGTATTGTAGCGTTCGGAGCGCGCGTTGGCAACCCCTTACGCCGACGCGGACCGCGCGATGCGCCCCAGCACGTCGGGATACCGCTCCGTCAGTTCTTCCGCCGCGAGCGCCTGAGCAAAAAGGTAGCCTTGACCCAGCCGGCATCCCGCGCTGCGCAACATGTCGCGCTGTTCCGCCGTCTCCACGCCTTCGGCGACGATCCGCACGTTATAGGCTTCCGCCAGCGAGATCAGCGTTCGGACAATCGGCTCGCTGGCCAATCGCCCATCGCTGCCTCCGACGAACGAGCGATCGATTTTGATCGAATCGACCTCGAACTGCTGCAAGTAGCGTAGCGATGAATAGCCTGTCCCAAAATCGTCGATGCAAATCTTGAATCCACGCTCGCGCACGCGGCTGATGGTTTGGTTCGCTCGCGTGCCCGCGTCGAGCACAACGCTCTCGGTGATTTCCAGCGTAAAGTCAGAGGGATCCAAGCCGTGGTGCTCCACGATCTGCGCCAGCGTGCGCTCGAAATCCGGATGGCTGATCTCGCTCGCGGAGACGTTTACGTGCATCCCGAAATTCAGTCGACCCGCGCGGTTGCGCTTCCATGCCGCGACCTGCTCTGACGCCGTTTGCAGCACGAAGCGTCCGATCGCCTGCGCGAGACCGGTCTGCTCGGCGAGCGGAATGAACTCGGAGGGACCGATGACGCCTTCGGTCGGATGATCCCAGCGAATGAGCGCCTCGCACGCAAGGGGGGAGCCGTCGTGAAGCGAGACGATCGGCTGATAGAGCAAGCGAAATTCGTGCCGCTCGAGGGCCAGGCGAAGATCGCTGAGGAGCAGCAGCCGTTTTTTCGCCCGTTCGTGCATCGTGGAATCGAAGACGGCGAAGCGCGCCCCGCCGCTCGACTTGGCATGCTGCATCGCGATCTCGGCGTCGCGCGTTACATCTTCCGCGCGCTCGTACGACGAGGAGCCCACCGCGATGCCGATGCTGGCCGTAATGAACACCGAGCGCGAGCCGATCTGGATCGACTTCGAAAGGGCGTTGAGCACGCGGCGCGCGACCGATTCGACGTGAATGATGTCGCTGAGCGACGCCAGCAGCACCGCAAACTCGTCGCCGCCGAGCCGAGCAACGAGGTCGCGTGGGTCGACTGCCGAGCGTAAGCGGCCCGCGATCTGGGTGAGCACCACATCGCCGGCGGCGTGGCCCAGCGACTCGTTGATCTCCTTGAAGTGCTCCAGATCCACGAAGAGGACGGCGAAGAACGAGTCCAGCAGCGCGCCGGCTTCCGCGAATCGTCCGCGCAAGCGATCCTCGAACAACGCGCGATTGGGAAGCCCGGTGAGCGCGTCGTGCGTTTTGCTATGTTGGATGCGGCGCTCGCTGTGCTTGAGCGCCGTTTTGTCGCGGAACATGCAGATCGCGAAGCGCGGGTGCTTATTTTCGTCGTTGACGATCGAGATCGTGGCGTCCGTCCAGACTTCCTGTCCCGACGACGATCGCGCTTGCTGCTCGTATTCGAAGGTTTCACGGTCCCCGCTCCAGAGCAACTCGAACTCGTCCGCGTGTCCGTCCATTGCGGTCACGATCGAATCGCCGAACATCGTGCGGAAGACGTCATTCGCATCGAGCAGGTTGCCGGCGCGATCGACCACCGCGATGCCGATCGCGGCTCCGTCGAAGACGGTGCGGAACTGCGCTTCGGTGAGCCGCAACGCCTCTTCAGCCTCCTGGCGTGCAAGCTCGGCCTGGAGACGCGCGGCCTCGCGAAGCGCATCGCGCAGCAGTGCGCGATCGCGCCGTGCGATCAGCTGCGCGATCGAGATCATGATCCCGACGAGCAGAATCGCCCCGAGCACGAAGGCAAGGTACAGATATCTATTGCGCTCGGACTGAATGCGGCCGCGCGCCGTCAGGCTGGCGTCGAGCATCCTCCCGGAGAGCGTGTAGACCGCCATGATCGCGCCGGTTGCACGCGCGGCACTTTGATGCAGATCTGCGGCGGAGATCGTCGGGCTCGGCTGGAGCATAACGCGGTGAACCACGAGATCGAGGAATCCGTCTCCCGCACTTGCCATGCGCTGCGCGAGCTGCGGCAGCGTGTCCCACTGCGCGCGGCCGCTCGGAGCGAGCCGCTCGAGGTTCGCGACCGCGCCGGGAATTTGGTCGCGGGAGAGATCGAAGCCCTCGCGCAAGCTCATCAGGTTGCCCGCTGCGTCGAGCCGTTCCGATAGACCGAGTCCGTGCCGCTGCATCGCCATCGCGCCGATGCTCTCCAGACGCCGGGTCCCCGACATGGCAAAGGGCGTTTCTTGCATGTACACGTCGGCGAGATTTTGTGCGACCACGCTCGGGTCATAGTTCAAGCCGGAGCGATCTCCGAGCATCGCGAGCAGTTCGCCGATCGCGCTCATCGTCGGGCTCATCTTCGCAAGCGCATCGGGACCGCCGTGTAACGACCGCGCTTGCTCCCACGCGCGATCGATCTTGAGCCATTGCGCTTGCATCCGAAACATGGCGGCGCTTCCACTCGCGAAATCGCGGCGTAGAACATCCAAGCGGGCCTGCGCGCGCGCCCGCACCGCAGCGGCGTCCGGCGTGCCCACCATCAGGGCGTACCGATAGTCGTCCATCGCGTCGATCGTGGCGAGAACATGCGCCGTTTCGGCCACGGCGACACGCTCGCGGGTGAGCGCATCGCGGCTTAGGCCGGCTTCGTTTCCGAGGCGGTAGATTTGAAAGAGCACGAACGCCAGTAAGACTCCCGCGAGCACCGTAACGACGATGCCCAACGCGTCGCTCGGGCCGGGTCTTTGACTGGCTTCGCGCGTCATCTTAAGAACACGTTCGGGGCGGGGGGCTGACTCCTCCCGCCGTGCTCCAGATAGGCAAGAGCCCGCCCGCGAATCGCGGACGGGCTCTGCACGTTTTGGGGTGACTGAGGGGGCTCGAACCCCCGACCTCCGGATCCACAGACCGGCGCTCTAACCAACTGAGCTACAATCACCACATTGGGCCGGGGCCGATGCTTCGCGCCCGGAGGGACTTGAACCCCCATCTTCGAGTTTAGAAGACTCGTGCCTTATCCTGTTAGACCACGGGCGCATACTCCGCTCCCTGCGGCGACCAGTACAGCGAAGGGGCGCGGTACCTTGGCTAGGATACCACGCCCCCGCAAGTGGTCGGGGCGACGCGACTTGAACACGCGGCCTCTTCGTCCCAAACGAAGCGCTCTACCAGGCTGAGCTACGCCCCGACACCACTGCCTTTATACCATCCGAAGTCAACTGCTGTCTTTCGACGATGACAGTTAGCGCAGCGAACCTCACATTTCGCAAGCTCAGCTTCGATCCTCCGCCCCACGGAGGTAAGGTTCGTTTGCAAACGCGGCACAGCTTCATGCGGCGATCATCGCATGCGCGAATGCCACCTGTATGGCAAATTAAAATGCGAGCGTGTGAAATCCCACGTAACGCGATAAATCTATCCGCGGCTGATCCGTTGCAAAGATGCGCACCTGATCGACGTGCAATCCGATCCGCACTGCAGCGCGCATGATGCGCACGTTGCTGCCGGGCACCAGCGCTTGACACCACGACGCACCGTACGTGCGGCGCAACGCGACCAACGCAAAGCCGAAGAACTGCGTGAGATACGCGCCCGACGCCGCAACCATTGGACCGATGCGCCCGTCCGGCCACACGTAGACATAGCCGACACACTCGTCATTGAGCAGCAGCAGCGTACCGCTCGCGACTTGCGCGAAGCTGCGGTGATCGTCGGGCCGTGCGGTCCCCCGCGCATCCCGATCCAGCGAGGCCAAAATCGACGCATGTCCCTGGGGATCGATCGGCAACGTCACAAAGCGGTAATCGCCTGCCGCCATCGGCAGCAGATCGTCTTCCTTTGGAATCCCTCCGGCGAGGCGCAGCACCGGAACCTGCAAGCCAACGCCGTGCCGCAGGAAGAACGCCATGCCTTCGGTGCTCGCCGCATCGAGCATTCCCGATCGCGACGCGTCCCCGGCATCGCGCGCAGCCTCGCGGAGGATGCGCGTCCCGAGGCCCTGCCGGCGAAACGACGGCTCGACGTACAACTCGCTCAAAAACCACTCGTCTTCGAACGCATGCGCAAACCCGATCGCAACAGGCGTGCCGTCGTCGCGTGCGACCCACGCGCCGCGCGGGGCTTGCACGGCGAGGTTGATATAGAGCCGCCGGCCGGTCTCGTCGGGCCAGCGCCGCGCAGCCATGGCGCGCAGGTCGGCCTCGCTCGCCACCGCGATTTCCGGCTCGTTCACGCTCGCAGCGCTTCGAGTAGGGCGCGCGCCGCGCGCCCGCGGTGGCTCAACTCGTTCTTCTCGCGCTCGGGTATCTCGCCGAACGTCTTGCCGATGGGCTGATAATAGAACAACGGATCGTAGCCAAAGCCGTTTTCTCCGCGCAGTTCGCGCGCGATCTCGCCCCGCACGTCACCCTGCACGACGATCTCACGACCGTCCGGTAGAATCAGGGCCATCACGCAGACGAACCGGGCGCCGCGCTCGCGATCACCCCGCTCCTCGACCTCTCGCATCAGCGACGCCAGCCGCTGCGGCCAACTCGCCGTCGCACCGGCGTAGATCGCGGAATCAACGCCTGGACCGCCGCCGAGCGCGTCGAGCTCGATGCCGGAATCGTCAGCCAGCACCGCGGCATCAGTGATACCGGCCTCGTTCAACTGCGCACGAAGCGCGCGCGCTTTGAGCAGCGCGTTGTCGACGTAGCTCTCGTGGCCTTCTTCGGGGTCGCGATAGGCGGCGTAGGTCCGCACTTCGAGCGGCGAGCGTGCCAGCATCGTACGAATCTCCGCGAGCTTCCCCTCGTTTTTCGATGCGAGGTACGTGAGCACTAGTCTTCGAGTTTGAGAACGGCCATGAAGGCTTCTTGCGGCAGCTCGACGCGCCCGACGCGCTTCATGCGTTCCTTGCCGGCCTTCTGCTTCTCGAGCAATTTGCGTTTGCGCGTGATGTCGCCGCCGTAGCACTTGGCGAGCACGTTCTTGCGCACCGCGCTGACCGTTTCGCGCGCAACGATCTTGCCCCCGATCGCCGCTTGAATCGGCACGTCGAACATCTGGCGCGGAATGAGTTCCTTCAACTTCTCGGCCAGAGCGCGACCGCGCGCGGCTGCCTTCTCGCGCGCGACGATGAACGAGAGCGCATCGACCGGCTCGGCGTTAAGTAGAATCTCCAGCTTCACCAGATCGCCCTCGCGATAGCCGATGACCTCGTAGTCGAGCGAGGCATAGCCCTTGGTGCGCGACTTGAGCTGATCGAAGTAGTCCACGATCACTTCGATCAGCGGCATCTCGAAGGTCAAGATCACGCGCCCGTCCTGCAAGTACTCCATATTCAAAAGCGATCCGCGCCGCGCGATCGTGAGGTCCATGATCGAGCCGACGTAATCCGGCGGCGTGATGATCGTCGCTTTGACGAACGGCTCCTCGATCGTGGCGATCACGTTGCTGACCGGGAGCTTCGAGGGGTTGTCGATCATCTCGACGGTCCCGTCGGTCCGGGTCACGCGAAAGACGACCGAGGGTGAGGTCGCGATCAAATCGATGTTGAAGTTTCGCTCGAGGCGCTCTTGCACGATCTCCATGTGCAAGAGGCCCAAAAATCCGCAGCGGAACCCGAAGCCGAGCGCAACCGACGTCTCGGGCTCGTATGAAAGCGCCGCGTCGTTGAGCTTCATCTTCTCCAGCGCGTCGCGCAGATCGCCGTACTCGGCCCCTTCGTTGGGATAAAGACCGCAATACACCATCGGAACCGCTTTGCGATACCCGGCCAGCGGCACGTGCGCGGGATTGCTCGCCTCGGTCAGCGTATCGCCGACGTCGATGTCGCCGAGCGATTTGATGTTCGCAATGACGTAGCCCACGCCGCCCAAGGCCAGCGTCTTGGTCGGGCGCATCTGCGGGCTAAACACGCCGACCTCGGTACACTCGTAGACTTTCTCATGCGCCATCGACATGAAGCGGCTGCCGGCTTTGAGCTCGCCGTCGACCACGCGGACGTAGGACACGACGCCGCGGTACGGATCGAACTGCGCATTGAAAACCAAGCCGCGCAGGTGATCGCGATGGCCCTTCGGCGGCGGAATGCGTGCGACGATCGCCTCGAGGATCTCGTCGATGCCGATGCCGTTTTTGGCGCTCGCGAGGATGCATTCGCTGCGCTCGATGATGAGCAGCTCTTCGACCTCGCCCATGACCCGGTCGGGATCGGCCGCCGGCAGATCGATTTTATTGATCACCGGGATGATCGTCAGATCGTGTTCGACCGCGAGATGATAGTTCGCGAGCGTCTGCGCCTCGATGCCCTGGGCCGCGTCGATGATGAGCAACGCGCCTTCGCACGCAGCCAGCGAGCGCGAGACTTCATAGGAGAAGTCGACGTGCCCGGGCGTGTCGATCAGGTTGAGCTGGTAGCTTTGCCCGTCCTTGGCCTTGTAGTTCAGGGTCACCGGGTGCATGCGAATCGTGATGCCGCGCTCGCGCTCGAGATCCATCGCGTCCAGCGCCTGGTCTTCCATGTCGCGCATCTCGACGGTCTTCGTCAGCTCGAGCAAACGGTCCGAGAGCGTCGTCTTGCCGTGATCGATATGGGCAATAATACAAAAATTGCGGACGTTCGCCGCAATTTCGGTACGATGCGGGTTCTCGGCCTTGATACTCACGTCATCCCTAGTAGGCCGCAGAACACACGCCGGATATCGCCATATCGATGATCCAAGGCACGGCATAAATGACAAGAATGAAGAGCACGATGAACGCGAGGTCCAAGCCGCCGAGCGGCGGCACGATTCGCCGAATCGGGTTGAGGAGAGGCTCGACCAGCATCGCGAGATAGCGCGTCCAAGGACCGCGCAGATCCGGCAGCCACGAAAGCAGTGCGTAGATGATCAAGACGGCCGCGTAGGCCCTGAAGATCCACCCGATGATCGGATAGAGATCGCAGAGAAAATTCACGGCGAGGTACGTTCTACGGAAGTGCGGCTAAGACATTTGCCGGCACGCCGTGCAAGAACGGCGTCGGATTGACCGGCGATCCATCGTACATGATCTGATAGTGCAGATGCGGCCCGGTCGCAAATCCGGTTGCGCCGACCAAGCCAATCGACTCGCCCTTGTACACGTGTGCACCGACGGAGACGAGCACGCGGGAGAGATGCGCGTACCAAGTGTGATAGCCGTTCCCGTGATCGATGTCGATTTTGATGCCGTAACCGCCGTCATACCCGTTTGCAACCACCGTGCCCGCGGCCGCCGCGCGCACGGTCTCGCCGTAGTCCGCGCTCAGGTCGACGCCGGGGTGAAATTCCACGTCCGGATACGTACGATAGCAGTAGCACCCAATGATCGCCGCACCTTCGACGGGGTTGATCGAGGGGATCGCCGCGATCATCTGCGCGCGCGCCAGATCGCGGATGTGCTTGATATTGAGCAGACGCATGGCCAGCTGGCGTGTCGCATCCGATTCGCGTGAGACCACCAGGCTCTCGGCGCTCAGCGCGTTCACCCGCGCGGCGATGGCCGGAAGCGATTGTCCGCGTATCCACGACGTTTTCTGGCGAACGGCGGCCTTCGGTGCCGGCGCACCGATCAGCTGCCGGATCTCGGTGTTCTGCTTCTGGACGTGTTGCAGTTGCTTGCGCAGGCTCTCGGTCTGACGGTCGATCTGACGCAGCGACGCCTGCTGTGCGGCGGCTTGCGCGGCGAGATGAGCGACCTGCATGCGCGCGCGAATCACTTCGGCGAACGCGAAACCAACCGAGCCCAAGATCACGAGCACGAGGACGCCCAGCGCGGCGGCCATATGGCGACGCCGAACTTGAAAGCGATGCACGGTTTCGCCCCGTTCAGGGACGATCTTCACATAATATCTGTCGGTTATCATGCCTACGACGTTCGCGCGCGCTCGATCGCACGGAGCTCTTCTTCAGAAGCGTTGACTGCCGGTTTGTATCGGGTGACGGCCTTGCCGTACGTCCGTGTGTCGGTGCGCGAGTAGATGCTCGAGATCACGACGCCGTCTCCCTCGCGATTGAGGAGAGCCAGCGCATAGGACAGTTCCGAACCGGTATCCTCGAAGGCGTCGTAGCGGACAAATCCCACCCGGGAGACGTCCGTGCGAGCCAGGGCTTCGAGTTCGCTTACCTGCTGGGCGACCCTTTTGAGGCCGGCTTGCTCGGTAGACAAAGCAGACTCGATCGAACTCAGGCGTCCCGAGGCGGCGGCGCCCCCGCCGATCAGCCCGTCGTGCACCGCAAGCAAGCCTTGGGCCCTGCGAAGAGCGGGGGCCACGGCCGTGAGGTGATAGATGACGAGCGCGGCTAGCGCCGCGGCGAGAGCTGCGAGCGCAGCGTAAATCGTTAGTATTGGCATAACAATAAGGAACCACGACGAGGGTTGAGGTAATTCACGGCACCCGTAAAAACTCGCTTACCGTTGCTACCTTCCGGTCCTGGCGGGGTTCACAAGGTTACGCCGCGTGAAGCCCAACCCCCATCATGGCCACGCCATGATACCACAGGCCCTCTCGCGAGGTTGCCAAGGAGGTCACACCGGTGAATCTGCTGCTAGCCTTGGTGTTGTTCAGCTCCACTTTCGCAAACGGCGGCGCTCTCCCGTCGCGGGCCGCGGCCATCCCCTGCGGCGGCTCGGGCATCTCGCCGGAGCTTCATTGGAACGCCGCTCCGCCGGGAACCCGCAGCTTCGCACTGATCCTGCACGATCCGGATGCACCCGCGCCGGGCGGCTTCTACCACTGGGTTCTGTACGATCTCCCTTCGTCCACGACCGAACTGCCGGCGAATTCAAAGGTCGCGGGCCATCGCGCGGGCCGAAACAGCTTTGGAACCATCGGCTACGGCGGGCCATGTCCGCCGCCCGGCCCTGCGCACCACTACCACTTCACGCTGTACGCGCTGAACGTTCAGATCGACTCACCGCAGCCGCTCACCGCCGAGCAACTCGAAGCACGGATGCGCGGCCACATCCTCGCGCACGCGGAACTGGTGGGGCTTTTCCAGCGCTAACGGCGAACGCTTCGCAAGCTATGGAAGACGTCGTCATCAAAGTTCGCGAGAACGGCCCCTATCTGGTGAGCGGGCGCGTGCGCCTGATCGATGCCGACGGCAATCCGTACACCGTCAGCGAAAACTTCGTTCTCTGCCGCTGCGGAGGCTCGGCGCTCAAACCGTTCTGCGACGGCAGTCATCGCGAAAACGGCTTCTGCGCAACGCAGCGTGCCACCCCACAGGAGTAGCCCATGCCATCGTACGTTCGCGCCGGATCGCTTCCGCACAAGCGGCACATTCAATTCCGTCGTCCTGACGGCGGCCTTTACGCCGAGGAGCTCTTTTCGACCAAGGGCTTCGAAAGCGTCTACTCTCTCCTCTATCACCTGCGCCCGCCCACCGCAACGCTCGAAGTCCGCCCTTGGGATCGGCCCGCCGTGCGACTGGTTCCCAACGAGCCGCTGCGCAACCGGCACTTCAAGACGGCCCAGATCGCGACGGGCGGCGACGCGATCGATTCGCGCCGCGCGCTCCTGGGGAACGACGACATGCTCGTCTCGATCGCGCAGGCGGATCGCGCGATGGAGTACTGGTACCGCAACACCGGCGGCGATGAATTGCTCTTCATTCATCACGGCGCGGGTGTGATCGAAACGCCGTTTGGCGAGCTTGCATTCCGAGCGCACGACTATGTCGTGATCCCCACTGGAACGACCTACCGGGTGCTTCCCGCTACGCCGACGCGTATGCTGGTCCATGAATCGCGCGGCATGGTGACGATTCCGCGTCGCTATCGGAACGAGTTCGGTCAGCTCGAGGAGCACGCGCCGTACTACGAGCGCGATTTCCGCGCGCCCGTGCTCAAGGCGCCCGTGGAAGCGCGTGGCGAGTACGAAGTACGCGTGAGCAACGCCGGACGGACGGCGGTCTACATCATGCAGAATCATCCCTGTGACATCGTCGGGTGGGACGGCTACTGCTATCCGTACGCGTTCAACCTCGAAGAGTTTGCGCCGATCACCGGGAAGCTTCACCAGCCGCCGCCCGCGCACGCAACCTTTGAAGCGCCGGGCGCGGCATTCTGCGCGTTCGTGCCGCGGCTGTTCGATTACCATCCGCTTGCCGTTCCGGTGCCCTACAATCACTCCAGCGTCGACTGCGACGAAGTGATCTTCTACGTGAGCGGAAACTTCATGAGCCGGCGCGGCGTCGAGGAAGGCTCGGTAACGCTGCACGCGGCCGGGTCACCGCACGGCCCCCAGCCGGGCGCGGTCGAAGCGAGCTTGGGCGCAAAATCGACCGATGAGATCGCCGTGATGGTCGACACCTTCAAGCCGCTCGCGCTTGCGCTCAGCGCGCTCGAGGTCGAAGACGAGCAGTACTACCGCTCCTGGATCGAAGAACCAGCCCGAACCGTCTAGCGCGCGGGTACGATCGTCCCGCGTGCGGCGCCGAAGCCGATGCGAAAATCCCCCTGCTCGCACCAACCGCGAAGCGTCACCTCGTCGCCGTCTTGAAGAAATCCGCGGACCTCGCCGCGCGGCAGGTGAATCGGTTCGGTCGCGTTCCAGGTGAGCTCGATCAAACTCCCGCGCGAATCGGCCGTGGGGCCGCTGATCGTTCCCGAGGCATAGAGGTCGCCCGGGCGAATCTGCGTGCCGTTGACGGTCACATGCGCCAATTGCTGACCAATACTCCAATACAGCTCCTTGAAGTTCGTGCGTGCGATCGTTACCGGGGCAACGCCGTCGTCACGCATCTGGCGCGTGGCAAGGTCGACCTCGAGCTTGATGTCATACGAGCTTCGCACCGAGTCTTGCAAGTATCGCAGCGGCGGAGGCTCCTGCGTCCAGCCGTCGGTGCGAAACGGTTCGAGTGCGTCCAGCGTCACGACCCAAGGTGAGATCGTCGTCGCGAAGGACTTTCCCAAAAACGGCCCCAGCGGCTGATATTCCCAGGCCTGAATATCGCGCGCGCTCCAGTCGTTGACGAGCACCAGACCAAAGACGTGATCGCGCATCTTCGCGACGGGAATCGGCTCGCCCAAACGATTCCCCGGTCCGGTGACAAAGCCCACCTCGAGCTCGATGTCCATGCGCTGCGAGGCGCCGAACACCGGTGCATCGCTGCCCGCGGGTTTGCGCTGCCCGTTGGGCCGGGCGATCGGCGTTCCGTCGATCACGACGGTGCTCGACCGTCCGTGGTAGGCGACGGGCATGTGGCGCCAATTTGGCAACAGCGGCTCGACGCTTGGGCGAAAGAGCTTCCCGAGGTTCGTCGCATGTTCCAGCGACGAATAAAAATCTACGTAGTCACCGATCTCCATCGGCACAGCCATCGCCGCGTCGCGCTGCTCGACGAAGAACGCGTCGCTATTTCGCTCGCGAAGCGCCGCGTCGCCCCGATCGTCGCCGCGCAGCAAGGCCGCGAGGTGAAGGCGGAGTTTCTTCCAGACCGCCGGGCCCGCCGCAAGAAGCGCGTTGAGATTTGGCGCCGTGACGAGTTCCCGGTCGCAGGCCGCATCCACGAGGCCGGCATCGCCGAGCGCGTAGAGATCGAGGATGCGCGTGCCGATCGCCACGCCCAAGCGCCGGCGTCCGCCGCGCTCGAACGCGCCGTACGGCAGGTTGTAAATCGTAAAATCGCTTCCGGCGGGGACCGGAACCCACGAGGTGATATGCGGCATCGCGTTTACGGGGCCAAGATGCCGAGCGCTCGCAGATCGTCGAGCGGTTCTTCGAAGCTGCAGCTCCCGAACGCGACGAATCGCTCGCGCGCCTCCCGCGCCTCCCGCTCGCTGCCGATCGCGAGTTCGCGAACGTCTTCGCTCGCAACGATCGACTCGAGCTCGCGAGGATCGAGGTGGGGTGCACGCGCCGCCGCCGCCAGCAGATTTAAGAAACCGTGCATCGTCACACCGGCAGCCTCATTAAAATGACGCACCGGATGGTGGAGCCCGGCGGTCGCCTTGAACGGCACATTCGCCGCGCAGGCCGCGGCGATGAAGCCCGCGACCTCGCCGGCGCTCGGATACGCGGTCGGCTTGACGCCGCCGCAGCGCAGCTTGGCGCGCAGACCGTGCTCGGCCAGCGCAGCCATGGGCGGGTTTACGTGGGAAAGCTCGACGTAGATCGGAAGATCCTCGAGCCGGGCCCGGCGCATCTGTTGCGCGCAGCCGCCAATCGAATAATCGCCCAGCGGAACTTCAACGCTGCGTATCGCGGCCCAGTGCTCCTGCCGGGCGCGGGCAACCACTTCGAACATCGCGGGCGCCGCGATGACCGAAAGTTCGACGCCTTCGCGGCCGGCGAAGGCCGCGCGCACGTCGCGCAAGTCCTCGGCCCGCACGATGAAGCGTCCGAGCATGAACGCGGCTGGGCCGCTTTTCGCGCGCTCGTACTGCGCGCTCGCCTCCTCCATCGCCAGCTTTGCGGGGGGAAAGAGTCCGGCATAGTCGATGAGGCGCTCGAGGGACGCGCGACGGGCAGGGGACAAGGCAAAGGTTTCCATCCACGCCAGTTATTCGACAGGGCCCCTCCCGAGGCTTCGCCAAGCCCCTTTTCATGAATACGAGCATCGGAGCGCGTAGCAATCCCCTCGAACGGATCGACTGGGACTACGTCGAGTTCTACGTCGGCAACGCGAAACAAGCCGCGCACTTTTACATGTCCGCTTTTGGTTTCGATCAGGTCGCCTATAGCGGACCTGAAACCGGAATCACCGATCGCTGCAGCTACGTGCTCGAGCAAAATAACCTGCGCTTCCTGATTACGTCGAGCTTAGTGCCGGACGATGCGATTGCGCGCCACGTCGCGCTGCACGGCGACGGGGTGAAGGACATCGCCATCGTCGTCGAGGACGCGCGAGCCGCGTACGAGCGGGCAATCGCCGGCGGCGCGACCTCGGTGAGTGCGCCCGCGGAGCACGCCGATGCGACCGGACGTATCGTTCGCGCGACGATCGCCACCTACGGCGAAACGGTCCACACCTTCGTTCAGCGCAGCGCCTATCAGGGCGCCTTCATGCCCGGTTTCGTTGCGGCGCCGCGTACCTTGCCGGGGAGCCGGAAGACGGGATTGCAATTCATCGACCATTGCGTCGGCAACGTCGGCTGGGGCGAGATGGACGCATGGGGCGACTTCTACGCACGCGTCTTCGGGTTCTCGCAGCTCGTTTCGTTCGATGACAAGGATATCTCGACCGAATATACGGCGCTGAAATCGAAGGTGATGAGCGACCCGCGTCATCAGGTGAAGTTCCCGATCAACGAGCCGGCACACGGTAAAAAGAAGTCGCAGATCGAGGAATACCTCGAATTCTACCGGGGTTCGGGCGTCCAGCACATTGCAATCCGCACCGACGACATCGTCGAGACGATCGACGCCCTGCGGTATAACGGCGTCGAGTTCCTCGACACGCCGGACAGCTACTATGAGATGCTGGGCGAGCGCGTGGGAACGATCGACGAGGCGATCGAGGTTCTGCGTGAACGGCGGATCTTGGTCGACCGCGACGATCTCGGGTATATGTTGCAGATCTTCACCAAGCCGCTGCAAGATCGCCCGACCGTGTTTTTCGAGATCATCCAACGGAAGGGCAGTCTCTCGTTCGGCAAGGGCAATTTCAAAGCGCTCTTCGTCTCGATCGAAAAAGAACAAGCCAAGCGCGGCACGCTGTAAGGCCGCGATGCCAACACTCGCCGGCCCCGCCGTGAACGTCGATGCTGTCATGCTCGAGTCGCGCGCGGCTGCACTTTCCAAGCGTTCGATCAAGACATCGGCAAAGCTCGAGGGCATCACCTTGGCGATCCGCTGCATTGATCTGACGACGCTCGAGGGAAAGGATTCGCACGGCCGCGTTCGCTCGCTTTGCGCCAAAGCGGTCAATCCGCGTCCCGGCTGGCCGAACGTGCCCAGCGTCGCGGCCGTCTGCGTCTATCCCAATCTCGTGCCCGTGGCGAAAGAGTCGCTTCGCGGCACGAGCGTAAAGGTCGCTTCCGTCGCGACCGCGTTTCCGAGCGGGCTTTCCAGCCTCGAGGTCAAGCTCGCCGACACCGCCGCGGCGCTCGAGTCCGGTGCTGACGAAATTGACATGGTGATCGATCGCGGCGCATTTCTTTCGGGCGACGAGGGCAGCGTTTTCGCGGAGATCGTCG
Source organism: Alphaproteobacteria bacterium (assembly GCA_035523815.1). Lineage (GTDB taxonomy): Bacteria > Vulcanimicrobiota > Vulcanimicrobiia > Vulcanimicrobiales > Vulcanimicrobiaceae > Aquilonibacter. The sequence continues at coordinate 9,315 of DATKPZ010000079.1, read as the reverse complement.
CGGTCAAGGAACTGTGCGGCCGCGCGCATCTCAAAGTGATTCTCGAGACGGGAGAGCTCGGAACGTACGATAATATTCGACGCGCGAGCGATCTCGCGCTCGAAGCCGGCGCGGACGTGATCAAGACATCGACCGGGAAGGTCGGTACCAACGCCACGTTTCCGACGGCTCTGGTCATGTGCGAAGCCATCCGGGATTTTGCGCGCCGCACGGGCGAGCGGCGTGGCCTCAAGGTCGCCGGCGGCGTCCGCACGACCAAACAGGCGTTGACCTATCTCGTGATCGTGAAGGAGACGCTGGGCGAGGCGTGGCTTTCTCCGGAACGCTTCCGCATCGGCGCAAGTTCTCTGCTCGACGATCTGCTGATGCAACTTGAAAAAGAAGAAACCGGGCACTACGCGGGAACCGATTACATTCCGAAGGATTGACGATGGCCATCTTTGACTACGCGCCCGCGCCCGAAAGCGTGCGGCCACAAATTCGCGAAGATTACGGGCTGTTTATCGACGGGCGATGGACACCGCCCGAGAGCGGCTCGTACTTCGAGACGGTCAATCCGGCGAACGAAACCGTGCTGGCGCGCGTTGCGCAGGCGGGGCAGGCCGACGTCGATCGCGCGGTGCGCGCCGCGCGCAAGGCGTACGACAAGTATTGGCGCAAGCTCAAAAGCGCCGATCGCGCGAAATATATCTATCGGATCGCGCGCGCAATTACGGAGCGTTCTCGCGACCTCGCCGTCCTCGAGACCATGGACGGCGGCAAGCCGATCAAAGAGTCGCGCGACTTCGACATTCCAATGTCGGCGGCGCACTTCTTCTACTATGCCGGGTGGGCCGACAAGCTCGAGTGGGTGATGCGCGCGGGACGCGAGCCGCAGTCGCTCGGCGTCTGCGGCCAAATCGTGCCGTGGAACTTTCCGCTGCTCATGGCCGCGTGGAAGCTCGCGCCGGCCCTGGCCTGCGGAAACACGGTCGTCCTGAAACCGGCCGAAACGACGCCGCTCACCGCCCTCGCGCTGGCGCAGATCATCGAAGAGTGCGATCTTCCGCCCGGCGTCGTCAACGTGGTAACGGGCGATGGAACGACCGGCGCGGCACTGGTCGAGCACCCCGACGTCGACAAGATCGCCTTCACGGGCTCGACCGAAGTCGGCAAGGCGATCGCCAGGCGACTCGGCGGTAGCGACAAGCGCCTGACGCTCGAACTCGGCGGCAAGGCCGCGCATATCGTCTTCGCCGACGCGCCGATGGATCAGGCGATCGAAGGCGTCGTCAACGGAATCTACTTCAACCAGGGTCACGTCTGTTGCGCCGGCTCGCGATTGCTCGTCGAAGAGCGCGTGCACGACGAGATCGTGGTTCGCCTCACCGAACGGCTGCAAACGCTGCGCTTAGGCGATCCGCTCGACAAGAATACCGACATCGGTGCGATAAATTCACGGGCGCAACTCGAGCGGATCGAAGAGCTCGTGCGCAGCGGCGTCGAGCAGGGCGCGACACTCGTCCAACAGCAGTGCGACCTTCCCGCTCGCGGCTTCTTCTTTCCGGCGTCGTTCTTTACCAACGTGCATCAGTCGCACCGCATTGCGCGCGAAGAGATCTTCGGCCCCGTGCTCTCGATCCTTACGTTCCGCACGCCCGATGAAGCGGTTGAGAAAGCCAACAACACGCCGTACGGACTCTCCGCCGGCGTTTGGACCGAAAAAGGCAGCAAGAACATGTGGGTTGCGCAGCGCCTTCGCGCCGGCGTGATCTGGTGCAACACGTTCAATCAATTCGATCCGAGTTCACCGTTCGGCGGGTATCGTGAATCCGGATTCGGTCGCGAAGGCGGCGTCCACGGTTTGTATGAGTACCTTGCGCACTAGACGGGAGCGTTGATGCTCGGCGAACGCGATCTCCGTCTGCTCGACGACCTGCTCTCGCGCTCGCCACTCGCCATTATCGCGTGGGACGCAGGATACCGCGTCACGTATTGGTCGGCCCGGGCAACCGACATGTTCGGCTATCAAGCGGGCGAGGTCGTGGGTAAGACCATCGACGAATTCGATCTTGTCGCACCCGAGGATAAGCCGATCGTGCGCGAGGTGCAGCAACGCCTCGACGGCGTGGACAACGTCCGCACCCTGGTCAACGTCAACCGAAACCATCGGGCGAACGGCGAGGTGCGCACGTGTCGCTGGACGACGTTTGCGGTTCAGGATAGCAGCACGTTCCACGCGCTTTCCTACGCCGAGGACATCACCGAGTCGTTGGCCGCGCAAAATGCGCTCGCGGAGAGCGAGGAGCGCTTCCGATCGCTCTTCGACTGCAACCCCGACATCGTCTCGCTCGTCGATCTCGACGGATATTTTGTCGACGTCAACGAATCCGTTCGCCGCTTCGCGCCGCCCGAAGCGCTCATCGGCGTCCACTATACGACATTTCTCGATCCCCAAGACGTGCCGGTGCACGAAGAGTATCACCGCAGGGCGCTCGCCGGTGAAACGATCGTGTATAGCTCGCGAGTTCGGACCTTTGACGGCGAACCGCTCGATGTGTCGGTTACGACCTTCCCGATGTACCGGGACGGGAAGATCGCCGGCGTCTACTCCATAACGCGCGACGAAACCGAACAGCGCGCGGCCGAAGGCGCGTTACGCTCGCTCTTCGAGCACAATCCCGACGGCGTCGTCTTGCTCGACCGAAAGGGCGATGTGATTGACGCCAACGAGGCGGCGGTTCGCATCGCCGGCCTTTCGCGCAGCGAGGTTATCGGCGCGCATTTCATGCGGTTCTTACCGGAGCACGAGGCCGAGCGCACGAGCGCGGCCTTCAACCGCGCGCTCGGCGGCCATCCCGTGTTGCTCAACGTCGAGTCGGTGAGCGTCGACGGAACGCCGCTCGAACTCGAGTGCACGTTGATTCCGCAGTACAAGGGCGGGGAGCGAGTGGGTGTGTACGGCGTGCTGCAGGACATCACCGAGCGACGCACCGCCGAACGACGCGCCGAAATGCAGAGCCTGCGCATTCGCAACCTCTACTTCATCGCCGCGAGCGGCGACTACCCCGACGTGCGGATGCGCGCGTCGCTCGAGATGGGTTGTCACGCCTGCGATCTGACGCTCGGCGCGGTCGTGGAAATCAACGGCGGCACGCCGACGATCGAAGCGGTCTATCGCGAGCCAAGCGCCGAGACGATCGATGACGACGAGATCATCGCGATGGCCAAGAGTGTCGCCGAGTTGCCGGGCGCGGCAATTCCGGTCCCCTTCCGCAACGGCATTGCGATGCGGCTCGACGTGGCCGGCGACCCCTACGGAGCGCTCGTGTTTGCCGATCCGCACGGCACCGTGCGCGAGTTCTCGTCCACCGACGCCGATCTCTTAGGCCTGATCGCGACGCTGATTGCCGGAACCATCGATCGCAGCCGTCAACGCGCCAGGCTTCGCGCCATGGCATACTTCGACGCGTTGACCGGGCTGCCCAATCGTGTCTTTCTCGCCGAGAAATTGCGCGACGCGATCGAGGTCGCGCAGTCACGGCTCGGGCGCGTCGCCGTGCTCTTTCTGGATCTCGATCGCTTCAAAGACGTCAACGACACGCTGGGTCACGCGCGCGGCGACCGATTGCTGCAAATGGTCGCCCAGCGCCTGGTAAAAGAGCTGGGTGAAGACGCGACGATCGCGCGCATGGGCGGCGACGAATTCGTCGTCCTGATGACGGACTGCCGCGACGCCGAGAACGTCCGCGACATCGGCGAGCGTATCCTCGCGATGGTCAGCGAGCCATTTCTTTTGGACGAATACGAACAGTATATCTCTGCGAGCATCGGCATCGCGGTGTATCCCGAGGACGGCCGCGACGACCAGACGCTGATCAAGAACGCGGACATCGCCATGTACCGCGCGAAGGATCGCGGCCGTAACGGCTACTACTTCTACAATCCGACGCTCGAAGCGCCGATCCATATGCGGCTTTCGCAAGAGAAGCTGCTGCGGCGCGCGCTCGAGTACAATCAATTCGTCGTGTACTATCAACCGCTTCTCGATCTTCACACCGGCCACGTCGTCAGCGTCGAGGCGCTGGTGCGCTGGAACCACCCGAAGAGCGGATTGATCGAGCCCTCGCATTTCATTCCGAGCGCCGAGATCTCAGGACTCATCGTCCCGCTCGGCGACTGGGTGCTCGAGACGGCCGCGCGGCAGGTGGAACGCTGGCAGAAGACGCTAGGGCCGCTGCGTCTTGCGGTCAACCTCTCCGGGCGGCAGTTCCACCAACGGGATTTGCGCAAGCGCGTCATTCAGGCTCTCGAGAACGCGCGGCTCGACCCGGCGCTGCTCGAAATCGAGATTACCGAGAGCGTCGCAATGTCCGACGCCGCGCAAACCGTCGGTATCGTGCGCGACCTCAAGGCGCTCGGCATCCGTACCGCGGTCGACGACTTCGGAACGGGCTATTCATCGCTTGCATACTTACGCCGGTTTTCACTCGACGTGCTCAAGATCGACGGTTCTTTCGTCGTCGGCGTCGGCCACGAAGCCTTCGACGAGACCATCGTGAAGACGGTGATCGGTATGGCGCACAGTCTCGGGCTCGAGGTCGTGGCCGAGGGCGTCGAGACGGTGACGCAGCTTGCGTTCCTCACCGAACACGGCTGCGACATGGTGCAGGGCTACGCCATTGCGCCGCCCCTGCCGGCGAGCGAGTTCGAGGATTTCTTCCAGCGCCGCCGCGAAGCATCTGCCGCATCGGGGTAAAGGGTGCAGGTCATGATTTCCACGACAACGCCACGCTTAGATCGAAGCGCGCTCATCGACTGGTATCGGCGCAACCGCGAGCGATCCGCACAGATCTTCGCGCTGGTCGATGACGACGCGTTTATGCTGCGGCCCATTTCGCTGCGTCACCCCTTCGTCTTCTACGAAGGTCACCTGCCGGCGTTCAGCTTCCTGACGCTGAACGAGCGCGCGCTCCGGGAAGATCCGATCGATCCGGTGCTCGAGAAACTGTTCGAACGCGGCATCGACCCGGACTCGCTCGATGCCGCCAAGGCCCACCAGCGCGCCGATTGGCCCTCGCGTTCGCAAATCGAGCAGTTCGGGCGCGCCTGCGACGCGCGGGTGATCGATGCGCTGGAACACGCGAAGCTGGTCGACCCGGCGAACCCCCGCCTATGGCGCGGGCAGTCGGTGTTCACCGTACTCGAGCACGAGCCGATGCATCATGAGACGCTGATGTACATCATCCATCAGTTGGACTTCGCGCACAAAGGCCGCATCGCGCAGCAGCACTACGACCATACGCCGCCGGAGAATCCGATGCAGCGCGTGCATGCGGGCACCGCACACTTGGGGGCCGACCCCGAGGCGGTGACGTTCGGGTGGGACAACGAGTTTCGCGCGCTCGACGTCGAGGTGCCGGCGTTTTCGATCTCACGCTACCCGGTGACCAACGGCGACTGGCTGCGCTATGTCAAGGAGGGTGGGCCCGTGCCGGTGTTTTGGATCGAGCGCGACGGCGAATTCTTTTTGCGTGGCGTATTCGAAGAGCTGCCGTTGCCGCGCTCGTGGCCGGTCTATGTGTCGCACGATCAAGCGGCGGCGTATGCGCGGTGGGCGGGGATGCGACTTCCGACCGAGGCGGAGTTTCATCGCGCGGCCTACGGCACGCCGGACGGGCCGGACCGCATGTATCCCTGGGGCAGCGATTCGCCGGACGCACTGCACGGCAACTTTGATTTTGCCCGATTCGACCCCGAACCGGTCGACGCGCACCCGGCCGGCGCGAGTGCGTGGGAAATCGAAGATTTGGTTGGGAATGGGTGGGAATGGACCTCGAGCGTCTTCGAGCCGTTTCCCGGCTTCGAACCGATGGCATCCTATCCGCAGTACTCGGCCGATTTCTTCGACGGCCGGCATTACGTCATGAAGGGGGCCTCTCCCGTGACCGCGCGCGAGTTGATTCGCCCGTCATTCCGCAACTGGTTTTACAGCGACTATCCGTACATGTACGCAAAGTTCCGCTGCGTCACCTAGCCGCGGTTCTGGTTCTCGCGGCGTGTACGCGCGCAGGCGTCTCGAACGTTTCCAACGATTCGCTCACGATCGCGATTCCGATCACGCCGTCCACCCTCAATCCGATTCTTTCGACCGACACGTCGGAGGCCTTCGTCGCCGACCTGCTTTTCGCCAAGCTCGTGACGCTCGACGATCACCACCGTCACGTCGGCGACCTCGCCGCGCAAGTGCCGACGCTCGAGAACGGCGGCATCAGCCGTGACGGCTTGACCATCACCTACCACCTGCGCAGCGCGAAGTGGTCGGACGGTCAGCCGGTCACAAGCGCCGACGTGAAATATACGTACGAGCAGATCATGAACCCGGCGAACAACGTCGTCTCCCGCCACGGCTACGATATGATCCGCTCGATCGACACCCCGGACCCGCAGACCGTCGTGCTCCACATGAAGCAGGTCTTTCCGCCGATTATCGACGCCTTCTTCGGCGAAAGTGACGAGCCATACGATATTCTGCCCAAACACGCGCTCGAACACGTGGGTAACTTCAATACGATGCCGTTCAACGCCGAACCCACGGTGACCGACGGGCCCTATCGCTTCGCGCGCTGGATTCGCGGCGACCGCATCGTGCTCACCGCCAACGACGATTACTTTCGCGGTGCGCCCAAGATCAAGGAACTTCAGCTCAAGATCATCACCGACGAGAATACCATCGTCGCGCAGCTGCGTACCGGCGAGGCGCAGGCGGCGAACAACTTGACCGGGCCCGCGTATCACGAACTCGCGGACGATCCCAAGCTCACGCGCCTTCCCGTCGTCGCCCCTTACTACGATGCGCTGATGTTCAATCTCGCGCGCGAGCCGCTGAGCGATAAAACCGTCCGCGTAGCCCTTGCCTACGCGACCGATCGCGCGCGGCTCAACCGCAACAATCAGTATGGAGAGGCAACGACCGGCACCGGTGACCTCTCGCCGTTCTATTGGGCCTACGACCCGGCAATCAAAGCCCAACCGTACGACCCTGCGAAGGCACGCGCCATGCTGGATGCCGACGGCTGGAAGGTGGGTTCGGGCGGCGTCCGAGTCAAAGACGGCCGGCGGCTATCGCTCCTGTGCGTGTACGCGCAAGGCAGCGACATTTCGCGCAACGTCATCGTCGAAGTGCAGCAGATGTGGCGTGCGGTCGGCGTCGAGGTCGAGCCCAAGACGTTCTCGTATGCGCAGCTCTATGCGGTGGCGCAGGACGGGGGTATTTTCCTCGGCGGCAAGTTCGACGTCGGATTCTACGCCTGGATTTCGGGTGGCGATCCCGATGACTCGTCGCAGTGGCTGAGCACGGCCGTGCCGCCCAACGGCAACAACGTCGACCGCTACATCTCACCGCAGATGGACGCGGCACAGCATCTGGCCCTTTCCACGTTTGACCTGGCGGTACGCAAGCGCGCGTACGCGCAGATCCAACGCCTGCTCGTCGACGACGTGCCGGCGATCTTCTTGTTTTATCCGCCCCAGCGCTATGCGTTTGCGCCGGAGCTGCGCAACTACAGCCCGAATGGAATCGGCGAAGCCTGGAACGCCGCCGATTGGACGTTCTCACCTCAGTAACGAGTAAGGAGCCTTCGTTGACCACCAGTACGAGCAAGGTCCCTGTCACCGTCGCCTACGGCGACGGAATCGGACCGGAGATCATGGATGCCACCCTGCGCATCATTGAAGCAGCGGGAGCCCGGATCGAGATCGAGCGCATCGCGATCGGTGAATCGATCTATAAGAAAGGCCTGGACAGCGGCATCGAGCCGAGCGCCTGGGACTCGCTGCGCCGCACCAAAGTGTTTTTGAAGGCGCCGATCACGACGCCGCAGGGGGGCGGTTTCAAGAGTCTCAACGTGACCGTTCGCAAAACGCTCGGCATGTATGCCAACCTGCGTCCGTGCGCATCCCTCTATCCCTTCGTCGCGACCAAGCATCCCAACATGGACATCGTGATCGTGCGCGAGAACGAGGAAGACGTCTACGGCGGCATCGAGCACCGTCAGACCAATCAGGTTGCGCAATGCCTCAAGCTCATCTCACGTCCAGGTTCGAAACGCATCGTGCGTTATGCGTTCGAATACGCGCGCGCGAACAAACGCAAAAAAGTCACGTGCTTCACCAAAGACAACATCATGAAGATCACGGACGGCCTCTTCCATCGCACGTTCGATGAGATCGCCAAGGAATATCCGGATCTCGAGAGCGAGCACTGGATCGTCGATATCGGGGCCGCCAAGATGGCCGATACGCCCGAGGCGTTCGACGTCATCGTGATGCCGAATCTCTACGGTGACGTGCTCTCCGACGTCGCGGCGCAGATCACCGGCTCGGTGGGTCTTGCCGGTTCGGCGAACATCGGCGATCACTGCTCGATGTTCGAAGCGATCCACGGCTCGGCGCCGCGCCGCGCCGGCCAAAACCTAGCCAATCCCTCAGGACTGCTGCAAGGCGCCATTCTGATGCTGGTGCACATCGGGCAAGGCAGCGTCGCAGAGCTCGTCCACAACGCGTGGCTGACCACGATCGAAGAGGGCATCCACACCTACGACATCTTCAAGGACGGCGTCTCGAAGCAAAAGGTCGGCACCAAAGAGTTCGCCGATGCGGTCGTCGCGCGCGTCGGGAAGAAACCGTCGGTGCTCAAACCGATCGAATATCAGTCCGAGGCTCACATGGACCTTTCGATCCGCGCGGCGGGGAAGCCGCCGGTCAAAGAGCGTGTCGGCGTCGACATCTTCATCGACAAGCGCGACGGTAACCCCGAGGAGATCGCAAACAAACTCGTCGCCGTCGGCGGCGACGGCGCGAAGCTCACCGTGATCAGCAACCGCGGCACCAAAGTGTGGCCAAACGGTAATCCCGACACGTTCTGGAGCGACCACTGGTCGTGCCGCTTCGAAAAATCGAACGGCGACTTTACTGCGGCGCGCATGGCCGATTTGATTCGTGCCTGCGAAGGCGCGGGCTTCGACGTGATCAAAACCGAGGGACTCTTCACGTTCAACGGCGAGCGCGGATATTCGCTCGCGCAAGGCCAGTAGCAAGAGCGGTAAGCAAGCGACTTTAGAAGGCAGCATCGTCCTCCGATAACCGGAGTACGATGCTGCCTCGCATCTTGGCGTTGGCGTTTTGGTGCGCATCCGCACTGACGCCCCTCACGTGCCTGGCAAGCGGGCCAGCGCCCGCTGACGAGTACTTCGGCCCTTTCAAAGAAAGCGTGCTCGAGATTCGTAACCGTCTGATGTCGTTCGAGCGCGATGCGGATTGGGATCTGCGCCGTCA
>DATKPZ010000078.1:0-5549 GCA_035523815.1 Alphaproteobacteria bacterium | reverse complement strand
CTCGGGCTTCGCAATCCTCGGGAGCGGCTCGACGCGCCGGCTGCGCTGCAGACGCGCGCACTCTCGCGCCGCGTTCGCGACGAACTTCAGGCCCAATGGGATGCATGAACGCCCGCGCCCACACGATCTCGTCCGTCTAAGGTCGTCGGCCGTAGCGCGCATCGCGGCCGATGCGCCGGCGTGGGCGCTCGCCAGCCTGCAGCGTGCGCCGTGGGCAGCCGTCCGGCGCGCGCACGTCGGCGAAGGTGTTGCGATCGGGCTGCGCGGAGCCGGGCGGGAAGAGCGCTACGCCGCGGTCGCGCGCGACGAAGAGATTGAAGAAGTAGCGACGCCCGAAATGCTCGTCGAACTTGCGCCGGCGCGACGGCACGGCGCGTTTGACGCGCTTGCAACCGTCGCCCGGGAAGCCAAGGCGCGCGGCCTGCAGGCGGGTCCGATTGGGGCCGCGGGGTTCGAGCTTGCGTCCGGCGTTGCCGCGCTGCATGAGTCCAGCGATCTCGACATTTTGGTCCGCGCGCAGCCGATGGATTCCGCGCTGCAGTCGTTCGCGCGAACGGTTGCGGATCTGCCGGTGCGGGTCGACGTCGAGGTTGGCTTTGCCGACGACTACGGCGCCGCGCTGCTCGAGGCGCTTCGCGGTGGGGAATTGCTGGTCAAGACGCCCGGAGGGCCGCGCGTGCTCCCGGCGTTCTCGGCGCCTGCGGCCGCGGTGCAAGCGCTGGTCGCCGAAGCGGAGCTCACGCCCAAGCCGGCACTGGTCGACCGTCGCGGCAGCGGAGCGCACGACGATCTCTCCCTCGAGCTCTTGCTGCGTTCGGCGCAGGCGCTGCGTACGACGTTCGACGAGGTGTTTTCCGCGGCTCGCGGAGCTTGCCTCGACGTAACGCTTCGCGAGCGTCTGGGCTCGATCGGTCGCGAGGGCGAGGCGGCGATGTTCCGCGCCAGCGGAGGCGTGAACACGCACCGCGGCGCGATCTGGGCTATCGGACTGCTGCTCGCCGCCCATGCAAGCACGGGCTCGTCCGACCCGCGTTCGCTTGCGCGAGCGGCAGCCGCGATCGCTTCGCTGCCCGATAGCTCGCGCGGCACGGCCGATTCGCACGGTGAGCGCGCACGCGTCCGATACGGCGCACGCGGTGCGACGGGAGAAGCGCAAGCGGGTTTCCCGCATGTCGTGGATCGAGCGCTCCCCGCGTTACGCGCGTCGCGCCAACGCGGCGCACGTGAGGCGGTCGCGCGCGTCGATGCGCTCCTGACCATCATGCGCACGCTCGACGACACCTGCGTGCTGCATCGCGGCGGTGAAGACGCGCTGCGCGTGATGCAAACCGGCGCCGCGGCCGTCCTCGAAGCCGGCGGCACCGGCAGCGCCGCTGGGCGCCGCAGCCTTGATGCTCTCGAGTCCGAGCTGCTCGCGCGTGACGCCTCGCCCGGCGGCGCAGCTGACTTGCTTGCCGCCACGCTCTTTGTGGACTCGATCGAGCGCGGCACCTGGTCCTAGCGTGCTAGCGCTCATTTTCCCAGGGCAAGGTTCGCAGTACCCGGACATGTTCGCGCGAATCGCGAGCGACCCGCTGGCCGCGGCGGTTTTCGAGGAAGCGCAGGCCTCACTCGGCTACGACGTCCGCGCGCGCGACGACGCCGTCGCGCTTGCCTCGACGGTGAACGTGCAGCTCGCGCTGCTCGTCGCCGGCGTCGCTTGCGCGCGCGTGCTCGAGCAGCACGGCGTGCATCCGCAAGCGCTCGCCGGACATTCGGTCGGCGGTTTCGCGGCGGCGGTGGTCGCCGGTTCGATGACCTTTGCGGATGCGTTGTACGTCGTGCGCGAACGCGCGCTTACGATGGAACGCCTCTTTCCCAGCGGCTACGGAATGGGCGTGATCGCGGGACTTCCGGAGCGCAGCGTGCGCGAGATCGTCGAGGGCGTCTCTCGCGACGCCGGTCAAGTGTACGTCGCAAACGTCAACGCACCGACCCAATGCGTCATCGCGGGCGAGAATGCGGCGCTGGAACGCGCGCTCGATGGCGGCAAGCGTGCCGGCGCGCGTCGCGCGGACCGGCTCGACGTCGCCGTGCCCTCGCACTGTCCGCTCCTTGCGCCGGTGCAAGCGCGTCTTGCGGAGGTGCTCGCGCCGATCGAAATTCGAGACCCGCAGGCGATCTACGTCGGAAGCGTTGGGCCGCGTATCGTGCGCGACGCGCGCGCTTTGCGCGAAGACCTCGCGACGGGCGTCGCGCGCGAGGTGCGCTGGCACGACGCATCAACGATGCTCGTCGAAATGGGCACGAACGTGCTCATCGAAGCAATTCCCGGACACGTGCTGACCGATCTCGCACGCGCGGCGTTTCCGCGCCTTCGCGCCATGGCGCTCGACGACGTGGGCGTGCGATCGGCGGCCTCGCTCGCACGCCGTGCCTGAACTTCCCGATATTTCGGCATACCTTTTCGCGCTCGAGACGCGCATCGCCGGCGAGACGCTCGAACGCGTCCGCGTTGCGAGCCCGTTTTTGCTTCGGACGGCGCAACCATCACTGCGTGAAGTCGAAGGGCACCGCGTTCGCGAACTGCGGCGTATCGGCAAGCGCATCGCCATCGGACTGGATAACGACCTATGGCTGGTGCTGCATTTGATGATCGCAGGGCGGCTGCACTGGCGTGCGCCGCAGGCCGCGCTGACCGGGCGCAACACCTTGGCGGCATTCGATTTTCCGGACGGGTCACTCGTGCTCACCGAAGCGGGTTCGAAGCACCGCGCATCGCTTTGGGTCGTGCGCGGGGAAGACGCGCTGGCGGCGATGGACCCGGGCGGCATCGACGTTTTTGCCGCCGGCCTCGACGCTTTTCGTGCCGCGCTTAGCGCGGAAAATCGCACGCTCAAACGGGCGCTGACGGATCCGCGTATCGTCGACGGCATCGGCAACGCCTATTCCGACGAGATCTTACATGCCGCACGACTCTCACCGATCGCGCTGACACAGAAATTGACGGCCGAGCAGTGGGAGCGACTCTTCACCGCGACGCGGGAAACGCTGCGAACATGGACGGATCGGCTCCAAGCCGAGGCCGGCGCAGGTTTTCCCGAAGGCGTGACGGCGTTTCGGCCGGACTTCGCCGTGCACGGCCGCTATCGCAAGCCGTGCCCGCGCTGCGGCGCGCCCGTGCAACGCATTCGCTACGCCGACAACGAGACGAACTATTGCGCCAAGTGCCAGACGCAGGGAAGGCTCTTGGCCGACCGCAGTCTCTCGCGTCTGCTCAAAGCGGATTGGCCGCGGACGCTCGAGGAGCTGGAAAAGCTCTAGCGCGGTGCTTGGTGGCCTGTTGGCGCGCTGGGTCGGCGTTGAAGGAACTGGTATACCAGATACCATATCCCATGCCTCCCGCGGGAGGATGTGGGCATGGCACTTGGTCTGGTCCGGCTCGAATCCGAGGCAAGCTTCGCGCAGCGCGCGTACGCTGCATTGCGTGCGGCCCTGCTCGAGATGAACATCTACGAGCGGGCCGACCAAGATCTGCGCCTGGACGAACGCGACCTCGCGCAACGTCTGGGCGTGAGCCGCACGCCGATTCGCGATGCGCTTGCTCGGCTGGAGCACGAAGGCTTGGTCGAGAGCGTGCCGCGGCGCGGATACTTCATCCTTCGCAAGAATCGCGATGAACTCGTCGAGATCATCAAGGTCTGGGCTGCCCTGGAGAGCATGGCGGCGAGACTGATCACCGAGCGCGCCAGCGACGAGGAGATCGCGTCGCTCCGCAAGATCTTCGCGACCTTCGAGAACGGCGCCCTGGCCGCGAAGCTCGACGAATATTCCGATGCGAACCTGGCCTTCCACGCACGAATCATCGAACTCGCACGCGCGGCCACGCTTTCGCGCATGGCCGAGGCGCTGATGATTCACGTCCGTTCCATCCGCCACCGCACGATCGCCGAAGACCATCGTTTCGAGCGCTCGATGGTCGATCACATGCAGATCATCGAAGCACTCGAGGCGCGCGACGGTGAGCTCGCCGAGCGACTGGTGCGCGAACACGCCTTAGGTTTAGCGGCACACGTTGCCGCGCACGTTCACGATATTTAACCGTACTTTTCTTGAAAGGGTCGCTCATGGCGCAAACGCTTTCGGTTCCTAGTCAGCCCGCCGTTGACGTCGCCACTCCGGTGAAAAAACTCTCCGGCGGACACCTCGTGGCCAAGGCGCTGCGCTCGGAAGGCGTCGACGCAATCTTCACCCTGTGCGGGGGCCACATCATCGATATTTACGACGGCTGTATCGATGAAGGCATCAAGATCATCGACGTGCGTCACGAGCAAGTCGCGGCGCACGCGGCCGACGGGTACGCGCGCATGACCGGCAACATGGGGTGCGCGGTCGTCACCGCCGGGCCCGGAACGACCAACGCGATCACCGGCGTCGCCAATGCGTTCCGCGCCGAGAGTCCGATGCTGCTGATCGGGGGCCAAGCGGCGCTTTCACAACACCGCATGGGCGGATTGCAAGACCTGCCGCACGTCGACATCCTGCGGCCGATCACGAAGTTCGCGACGAGCGTCCCGACGACCGAACGCGTCGCCGACTTCGTGGCCATGGCCGCGCGCGAAGCCTTCAACGGCCCATTCGGCCCGGTCTATTTAGAGATTCCACGCGACGTGCTCGATCGCGAGATCGAACCGGAGAAGGCCGTGATTCCTCAAGCGGGCCGCTACCGTGCTTCGACGCGCAGCGAGGGCGATCCGAATGATATCCAGCGCCTCGCCGACATCCTTTCATCGTCGACCAAACCCTGCGTACTGCTCGGCCAACAGGTGTGGACGTGCCGTGGAACGGACGCGGCCCGCGAATTCGTCGAGCGGCTCAACATTCCGGCATACATGAACGGCGCCGGACGCGGAACGCTTGCGCCGGATCACCCGCTCAACTTCCAGTTGACGCGCCGCGAAGCGTTCGAGGCCGCCGACGTGATCGTGGTGGTCGGTACGCCGTTCGATTTCCGCCTGCGCTACGGAAAGAGTCTCAAAGCGAAAACCGTCGTGCAAATCGATATGTCCTATGCCACGGTTGGACGCAACCGCGACGTCGATCTTGGCCTCGTCGGTGACGTCGGCGTGATACTCGCAGCCGTTACGCGCGCAGCGGGTGGGAATAAGTCGGCTGCCGCGGCGCGCAATGCCTGGGTCGCGACGCTGCGCGAGAAGGAGACCGCCGCGGTCGAAGCGCGCCTGCCGAAGCTGCGCAGCGACGCGCGGCCGATTCATCCGTACCGCCTCGCGTACGAGATCGATCAATTCCTCACCGACAATTCGATCTTCGTGGGTGACGGCGGCGATGTGGTGACGTTTGCGGGGAACGTCGTGCGCCCTAAAGCGCCGGGGCTCTGGATGGACCCCGGACCGCTCGGCTCACTCGGTGTGGGGACCGGATTTGCGATGGCCGCGAAGCTCGCGCAGCCGAGCCGTGAAGTGGTCGCGCTCTTCGGCGACGGCTCGTTCGCGATGACCGGCTTCGACATGCAGACGGCGGTGCGTTTCGGACTGCCGTATATCGCGATC
>DATKPZ010000077.1:0-6054 GCA_035523815.1 Alphaproteobacteria bacterium | reverse complement strand
CGCAAGGCTCAACGCCATGCTCGTTGCCGGCGAGCTGGACCTGAGCCCGATAAGTGCGTTTGCCTGGGCGCAGCATTCCAACGAGCTCGTTCTGCTGCCGGACCTGTGTATCGGTGCGCGCGACGAAGTCGTGTCGGTGGTGCTCGTCTCATCGACGCCGCCGGCCCTGCTGGACGGCGCGACGATCGCGCTGACCAGCGAATCGGCCAGCGGGCGAAATCTCCTGCGCGTCGTGCTCGAGCGGCGCTACGGCGTGCGGCCGCACTACGTCGATTCGGACGACCCGCTGGGCGTTGCGGCGCAGGGAAAACCCGCGCTGCTGATCGGTGACTCGGCGATCGACGCATTGGAGCAGTTTCCTCGAGATCGCGTGTACGATCTGGGCACCCTATGGCACGAGTGGACGCACCAGCAAACGGTCTTTGCGGTGTGGGCCGCGCGGCGCGACGCCTACGAGCGCGATCCGGAAGCGATCCGCGAATGCATGCATGCGCTCACCGACAGCTATACCTGGTCACGCTCCCACACGGACGCGGTGATCGCGGCGGCGCAGCGCGTCAAACCTCGCGCGGCCGGCTTTTACGAGAGCTATTACGGCAAGTTGAACTTCACGTTCCACTCGGCGGCACAGAGCGGCCTTGGCGCGTTCTGCCGCGAGCTCTTCGCGATCGGTGCGATTTCCGCCGTTCCGCACGCTCTTCCGGAGGCCATTGGTGTCGTCTCTCGCTAGTCTGCTCGACCGTGCCGCGAGCGGCGGGCGCCTTTCGTTCGAAGAGGGCGTGCGGCTCTATCGCGAGGCCGACCTTCACGAGCTGGGCATGGCGGCGCATGCGCGCCGTATGCAACTGCACCCGACGAACGACGTCACTTATGTGATCGACACCACGATCGACTACACCAACGTCTGTAACGTGCACTGCACGTTTTGCGCGTTCTTCCGGCCCGAGCACCATAAAGAGGGGCGAACGCTCTCGCACGATCAGGTGCTCGCACGCGTCAAGTACGCAGCCGATCAAGGTGCGACGCAGATCATGATTCAGGGCGGCGTCAACCCCGATCTGCCGCTTACCTGGTACGAGCAGCTCTTCGCGCGCGTTCGCGTCGAGCATCCGAACGTGGATATCCACTCCCTCTCGGTCTCCGAGATCACGGGTCTTGCCAAGGTCGAGAACCTCACGCCGCGCGCGGTCCTCGAGCGGCTCAAGGCGGCGGGCTTGAAGTCGCTCCCCGGGGCAGGCGCGGAGATTCTCGTCGAGCGTGTGCGCAAGCGCATTTCGGCTCGCAAGGTGACCCCGCACGAGTGGCTCGACGTCATGCGGCAGGCGCATCACTTGGGTTTGCCGACCACGGCGACGATGATGTACGGCTCGATCGAGACCGACGAAGAGCGCATCGAGCACATGCACGTGCTTCGCGAGCTGCAAGACGAAACCGGCGGATTCACCGCGTTCATTCCGTGGTTTTACGTGCCGTTCAAGACGCCGCTGCGCGGTAAGGAGGCCACCGCACTTGAGTATCTGCGGGTGCTCGCCGTCTCGCGCCTTTACATGGACAACTTCGCGCATCTTCAAGCTTCGTGGCTCACGCCCGGCCTGAAGATGGGGCAACTCGCGCTGTTTTACGGTTGCGACGACATGGGTGGAGTGATCATCGAGGATCGCGTGGTCCGCGATGCGGGAGCCAGCAACGAGGCAACGCGCCGGGACCTCGAAAAGGCCGTGATTACCGCCGGATTCAACCCGGTGATCCGCGATACGTATTGGAACGCGCGCCCGGATATGGCGCTGGCAACCGCCTAGACTCCGTCGAGCGCGGCTTCGATCGCGAAACGCAACGCGGTAACCGCGAGCGGTTCGAGGCGCTTCGGCCACGTCACGCGCGCGGAAATTCCGTCCCTTGCAAAAACGGCGATGCAACGCTCCTCGTCGATGTGCACCGCGCCGTTCATCGAAAACGGCCGCATTTCGAGCGACGCGTCGAAGGCGTTGTGCAGCAGCGCCCGCAGGGCTTTCAACCGCTCCGGTAGCCCAATCGACCGTTCGAGCGCGGGGAGCATCATGGCGAGGTCGATCAATCTGGACTGCGCACTGTCGCCGCCGCCCGCGCCCCTCGTTGAGAGGACGCGTTCCTGGGTCAGAATGGCCTCTAGGCGACTTTGGTTTCGAATGGGCCGCGCCGCTATCTGCACGAGGTCTGCCGATCCGTTCGCATCCAGGTGGGTGTAGGTTATGGTGACCGGGTCACCGTGTTCCAGCCGACTCCGCGCCGAACGGCCTTCCGCGTCGCCGCGCTCCCACAGCTCGAGCAGGTGATAGTAGCCTCGCGCCGCCGCCGCGTCGTTTTCGTAGGAAACGGCGAGCCTTCCGGATTCGTCGGAATCGTAGATGACGATCGGCGTCTCGGCTTGCTCCGTCGCTACGAAGAGCAGTGAAAGTTGATTGGTCGAGCGTCGCCGCACCGTGATGTCTCTTCCCACCATGAGCCGCAGGCGGCGGCCGTATCCGGTCACAAAGGGACGATCGACGAACTCCATCCAGAACTCCGAGCCGTCTTTACGCTGTGCCAGAATCTCGCGCTCGTTGGCTTGACCCGCTGCAATAGCGCTTTGAATCGACTGCATCAGCGACGCGACGTTGCGTGGCGAATAGAGAACCGTATACGCCTGGCCCACGAGATCTGACTCCTGATAACCCGTGGCCTCGAGAAACGATCGGTTGACCTGAAGAATTCTCGGACCGCCCTCGGACGCAGCCGTTTCGTCGGTCACGATCATGAAGTCGCTCGCTTGAGAGATGCCTTCGGAAAGTACGTTCATCGCCTCCTGCGCTTGGCGCCGCTCGGTAATATCGTGGATTGAAAGCGCGCAGTGAATCGCCGGTGATTCGAGCGGGTGGGCGCGCACTTCGGCCAAAAATTGCGTGCCGTCCTTGCGATAGAGTTTGAGCTCGGCGACGACGCGTTCTCCGGAGAGAATCGAACGAGCATGGTCGTCCACGGTCGCCCGGTCGGTGTCTTCGCCGAAGAGGCGGGGATAAATGCCGGTACTGAGGTCCTCTTCGGTGTACCCGGTAATTTGCGAGAAGGCGGGATTCGCGTACAGCACCGGTGGCGAGAGCCGATTCTCGCCGCGCAGCCGCACGATGAACACGCCATCGGGTTCGTTGTCGATCGTCGCCCCCAAGAGCAGTCGATATCGCTCGTGCTCTTTACGCCGGCTTATGGTATGCGTTGCGCATACGAAGCGCAGCGATCCGTCGGCTGCGGCCTCTAAGCGTTGCGCCACCACTTCTACCCAGTACTTCGCCCCGTCGCTCGTGGTCAGCTCGACTTCGAAAGGCGAAGGGTCATCGCGTTCGACGCGTTCGCGCGCGAGTTCGACGAGCCGCTCGTTCTTGCCGATGCGCAAAAACACGGAATCGGCGCCCAAAAGCACCTCGCGGTCGAGCTTGGTGCGGGTAACGATCGCATCGTTGACCCACTCGTACCGAGGGTACCTTTCGGACGGTTTCCACTGGAACACCGCAAAGCCGAATTCCGCCAGCCGCGCGGCGGTATCGAGGATACGGAGATAGTCGACTTCTTGTAGTGACGCCAGTTGCGTTCACCCCCAAGACGGAGCTTACGCGGACGCTCGGATCGTTCCCGCGCCAAGGACCTCGTCGGCATCGTCGAAGATAGCAACCAGTTGCCCAGGCGCTATCGCCCGCAACGCCTGGTCGAATCGCAGGCGCAGAGCTCCGTCGCTTTCGAGCGTTGCCTGAGCGCAAGCCGGCGCAGCCCGATAACGAACCATTGCGCGCACGCGTACCGGACCGTTCGAGAAGCGTTGCGGCTGGAGAAGGTTCACTTCATCGGCTACCAGCTCCATCGAGAGCAATTCGTCTTCGCGGCCGATCACGATCGTGTTGCTGCCGGGCTCGATGCGGGTGACGTATCGCGCGCCATCGCTCGATGCGGGCAATTTCGCGCGCTGCCCGATCGTATAATTGGCGATTCCGCCGTGAACGCCGATCGCGGCGCCGCTCGCATCGACGATCGGACCTTCGCGATTGACCTGCGGCTGCAGACGCTCGAGCACCTCGCGATAGTCGCCGCCCTCGACGAAACAGATGTCCTGCGACTCGACCTTTTCGTGCACGGGCAATCCCATGCGGCGCGCATGCTCGCGCGTCACCGGCTTCGCCATCGTTCCAACCGGAAGAAGCAACTTTGCGAGCTGATCGCGCGAGAGTTGCGCGAGCGCGTAGGATTGGTCCTTCGGATTGTTCGTGCGGTAGAGATGCGGTCCGTTCGCGTCACGTTCCAGGCGCGCGTAATGACCGGTCGCGACAAACGGTGCTTCCAGGCGATCGGCATATTCTGCGAGGGTTCCCAGCTTGACGAAGTTGTTGCAGGAGACGCATGGGTTAGGGGTGCGGCCGTGCGCGTAGTCGTCGACGAAGCGATCGACGACGTTGCGACGAAATGTCTGCTCGAAATTCAGTACGTAGTGCGGGATCCCCAAGACCGCGGCGCTTCGCCGCGCATCATCGAAGTCATCGACGCCGCAGCAACTCTTGGCATGCGGTGCCCGCGTCGGCGCGTACATCTTCATCGTTACGCCGATGACGTCGTAGCCCGCCTCCACCAAGAGACCAGCGGCCACTGCCGAATCGACGCCGCCGCTCATTGCGGCGATAACCCTGGGTTTACTCATATTCCGTTGCACAGGATAACAGGAGAAAGGGACTAACTCAAAGCCCCAATGCCAGCGCTGGGTGAGCGGTTCCGCGCCGCACGCGAGGCTCGCGGCCTCACGCTCTCGGATGTGGCCGAGCACATTCGTATTCGCTCGGTCTATCTTGCTGCCATCGAAGATGAGAATTGGAGCGCGATCGGCGCGCCGGTCTACATCCGGGGCTTCCTGCGAACCTACGCGCGCTTTCTCGGGCTCGAGCCCGAAGAAGTCGTCGCCGAGTTCAATAGCCAGGCCTCGGCACCTCCCCCGCCGGTGCCGTCGGCGCCGGGTGCGCCACCGCGAACGAGCTATCTCGCGGACGAGGAGCGGCCCCCCCGGGCGCTCTCGCCGCTCATCTGGATCGCGTCCCTGGTCGCCGTGGTCTTGATCGCGATCTTGGTCTACAACGAGGCGACCCTGCGGTCGCGTCAGACTGCGAGTGCACTTCCTTCTAATAGCCCGGCGGTGGTCGCATCGGCCGACAGCGGGGCCGTCGCCGACGGCACGCCGAGCGCCGCCCCAAGCCCCAGTGGCACGACCGCGCCGAGCGAAACCCCCGGCGCGAGCGCAAGCTCGACCGGGAGCGCACCCGCGAGCGCGAGCCCAACCCCGCTCGCCCCGGGAATGGCCAACCTGGAGGTTCGCCTTTCGGCCCCCTCTTGGCTTAGAGTGACGGTTGACGGGAATGTTAGCATGGAGGGTACGTTTCCGGCCGGGACGGTTCGCCAGTTCCACGGGAAGACCGCGAGGCTGCGGATCGGCAATGCCGGCGGTGTCGAGGTCATAATCGACGGGAAGAGCGTGGGTAAGCTGGGCGGATCGGGCGATGTCGTCGAGCGCATCTTCACGCTGTAGTAACATCATAATTGAGGAAAGTTCGCATCATCCATGCCGAGCGAAGCGTCGTTCGATGTCGTATCGCGCATCGACCAGCAAGAGCTAGACAACGCGCTGAACCAAGCGCGCCGTGAAATCGAGAATCGCTTCGACTTCAAGAACTCGAAGACATCGATCGAGAGCGACGGCAAGAAGATTACCATCGTTTCCGACGACGAGATGAAGATGCGTAACGTGATCGACGTCTTGCAGGGTAAGGCCGTCAAGCGCGGGATCGACATCCGCGCGTTCGACCTCGGCGAGCTCGAGCAGGCCTTCAGCGGCACCGTTCGGCGCGTCATCGCGCTGCGTAACGGCATCCCAAAAGACAAGAGCAAGCCGCTCATGGAGCGGATCAAGGCCCTCAAGCTCAAAGTGAACGCTCAGTATCAGGACGAGCAGATCCGCGTCTCCGGGAAGAGCCGCGACGACTTGCAGAAGGTCATCGCCGACCTCAAAGC
>DATKPZ010000076.1:0-2856 GCA_035523815.1 Alphaproteobacteria bacterium | reverse complement strand
GCGGAGATTTGGACCTACCCGGCCGAAGAGTGTGCGGCGCAGTGCGGTCTGCGTCAGCCGGTCGATCAGATGATCGAGATGGCGACAAGTGGCGGCGCGGACTAACGGCGAGCGTTCGCCGGCACGCTACGACGTGCGCCTCGTGCAGGTCAAGCCGGCAAAGGGGCGCTATCGCGAGAACCTTGCCGAGAGCGCCGAGGTCTTCGCTCAGATTGCAGCCGAACCGAGCGCGCCCGATTTAGTCGTGTTCCCCGAGGCCGCGATGACCGGCTATTTTCTCGAGGGTGCGGTCTACGATTTGGCGCAGCCGGCAACGGTCTTTGCCGCCGACTTGGCGCGCGCGTGGCGTGAGGGCGCGGGCGACCGAGAGGTCGAGCTGTGCTGTGGGTTTTACGAGAACGACGAAGGCACGTACTACAATAGCGCGATGTACCTGCGCGTGGGGCGCGCGGATCACGAGATCGTCCACGTGCATCGCAAGATGTTTCTACCGACCTACGGAGTCTTCGACGAAGACCGGTTTCTCTCGCGTGGCCGGCGTCTCCAAACGTTCGAGACACGGCTCGGCCGCATGGCGATCTTGATCTGCGAAGACGTGTGGCATGCGATCATGCCGACGATTGCGGCGATCAAAGGTGCGCGAGTCCTCATCGTGCCCTCGGCCGCACCGGGGCGGGGCATCGACGGTGAAAGCGAGTTGACCTCGATTACGCACTGGCGCGAGATTCTGCGCTCGAGCGCGGCCGAGCACGGCGTCTTCGTGCTGTATGCCGGCCTGACCGGGTTCGAAGGCGGAAAGGGCATGACCGGTTCGTCGTGCATCATCGATCCGCGCGGAGTCGTGAGCGTGCAGGCTCCGGAGATCGGTGAGTGCGTGGTGAGCGGCGGCATCGATTTGCGCGAGGCGGATCTAGCCCGCGCGATGTTGCCGCTGCTGGGCGATCTCGGCTCGGTGCTCCCCGACCTGCTGCTCGACGACGAGTTGCCGCTTCCCAAGGGGCGGCAGTAACGATGCTGACCGTCGTGCGCGCTGCCGCCGATGCGCTGGTGCAGGGGCCGGCGATCAATGCCGAAGTCGCGACGCGCTGGCTGGAAGCATTCTTGCGCGATGAGTTGATCGAACGGCGCGGGATCCATCGCGCGGTGATCGGGCTCTCGGGCGGTGTCGACTCGGCGGTCACCGCGTACTTGTGCGCTCGTGCGCTCGGCCCGGAGAACGTCCATGCGATCCGGATGCCGTACAAAACGTCGAGTGCGGCCAGCCTGGCCGATGCGCAAAAGGTGATCGACGCGCTCGGGATCCGCGAACGCACGATCGACATCACCGGTGCGGTCGACGGCTATCTGCAGTTCGAGCCGGATGCGGATGCGCGCCGGCGCGGGAACGTAATGGCGCGCACGCGCATGGTGGTGCTCTTCGATCAGTCGGCCAAACTCGACGCGCTGCCGATCGGCACCGGAAACAAAACCGAACGCCTGCTGGGATATTTCACCTGGCACGCCGACGACACGCCGCCGGTCAATCCCATCGGCGATCTCTTCAAAACGCAAGTCTGGGCGCTGGCCCGCTTTCTCGGCGTGCCCGCGGCGTTGATCGAGAAGGCTCCAAGCGCCGATTTGGAGGCGGATCAAACCGACGAGGGAGATCTGGGCATCACCTACGCGCGCGCCGATGCGATCCTCGCGCAGCTTCTGCTCGGCTACTCCGACGAGCAGCTCATCGAGCGCGGATTCGATGCCAAGGATGTGACGCTGGTGCGCCGCCGGGTCGATTCGACGCACTGGAAGCGGCATCTCCCGACGACCGCGATGCTCAGCAGCACCGCCATCAATGAGTTCTACTTGCGCCCGGTTGATTATTAAGTGGTGAACCGCGCGCCGTTCTTTCCGGTCAGTCTCAATCTCGTCGGCCGCAGGTGCGTGGTGATCGGAGCGGCCGATGACCGCGAAGCCGTCGAGAAAGAGGAGGCGCTGCGTGAGTCGGGCGCCGACGTTCGCTGGATCCAAGATCCGGCGGCGCTGCGTGACGACGACCTAAGCGACGTATTCTTCGTGATCTCGACCCCGCAAGATGACGCGCTCTCCGCGCGCTTGCGCGCGCTGGCCGACCGGCATGCGTTTCTGCTCTGCTGCATCGATCAGCCGAAGTACGGCTTCGTCGCGATGGCCGCGATCGCCAAAGCCGGTCCGGTTCGCATCTCCATTGCGACCAGCGGCCTTGCACCGCGGATCGGCAAGATCCTCAAGGCGCGCCTGCAAGCGGCGATGGACGATCGCTTTGCGCGGTTCGTCGATCGGCTCGGAGAAATGAAGCTGAAGATGCAGCGCGAGAAGCCGGGGCCGGATTACGCAGGCGAACGCCGCGCCGCGATGATCGAGGCGGCCGACGGCTTCGACGCCGAGGTGCGGTTCACGTATCCCCCGTGGTTCGATGGCCCTCGCGGTTGAACTGATCGCGGTCGGGACCGAACTGCTGCTCGGGCAACTGACCGATACCAATACGGTCTTCGTGGCGCAGTCGCTTGCTTCAGCGGGTATCGACGTGTACGGTACGCATGCAATCGGTGATAACCGTAGTCGCATTTCCAGCGCGATGCGCGCGGCACTGGAACGCGTTGACGGAATTATTACAACCGGCGGTCTCGGGCCCACGATCGATGACGTGACCAAGGAAGCCGTGTGCGACGCACTCGATCTCGATGTCGAATTGCACGAGCCGTCTCTTAAGCAAATGCAAGATTTCTTTGCACAGATGGGGCGGGAGATGCGCGAGAACAATCGCAAACAGGCGTACGTGCCTCGCGGAAGTCTTGTGCTGGAGAATCCGCGAGGCACAGCGCCCGGCTTCGTCGCGTT
>DATKPZ010000075.1:0-3295 GCA_035523815.1 Alphaproteobacteria bacterium | reverse complement strand
CGGGCAGGCAGATCGATCTCGCGGGTGGACGAGCGCAAGATCTGCGCGATCGTGACCAACGCGGCGTCACCGCCCGCATGACCGCGCGTATCGTTGATCGCTTTGAAGTCGTCCACGTCGAGCATCACAAAGGCGAGCATCTCGCCGGTGCGACGGGCCGTCCGCAGTTCGGAATCGAGGCGCTCGGTTAGCGCCCGCCGGTTCGAGAGCCCGGTGAGCGGATCGTGCCGAGCGAGGCGCTCGAGTTCTTCTGCCAGCCGCATGCGCTCGAGAGCGAACGCTGCATGCGCCGCGAGCTCCTGCATCGATGAGAGCGTCCATGGCGAGGCGCTGCGATCGTTCGAGCCGTCGGCGTAGAAGAGAAAGCCCTCGCCGCGCTGCGGTCGAACCGCTGCCGCGACATACCGCCGGCGCGTGTCGAAAAGGGGTGCATCCGCGTCGTCCGCCCATCCGGTGGCAAGGTCGCTATCGCCCGCGCTCATGCGGTGCAAGCTCGAACGTTCGGGAAGCGTTCCCCCGTATTCCGAGTCGCGCATCTCCCCGCCGTCGAGTTCGTAGAGGGCGCTGACCTCTCGCGCGCTCGTTATGCGAAACCAAAGCGTGCGCGGGAATCCCAAACTGAGCCACGCGCCGCGCATGGCGGCGGCGGCGAGCGCCGCTTCGTCCGGCGCGGCGATAATCTCCACGAACGAGCGCTGCAGCGTTTCGAGGCGCTGCGATTGCTCGAGCAAGGCGTCGCGCTCGCGTTCCGCCGCGGCGACGCGCTCGGTGAGAAACGTGATCGCGCCCGAAGGCTCGTCCATCCCTCCTACAGTAGCACGCGCCGGAAGTCGCGGAGAAGCGAGGTGACGTAGACGAGGAAGCGCGCGGCGCCGGCGCCGTCGATCACGCGGTGGTCGTAGCTCACGCTGACGGGCAGGATCAACCGCGGGGTAAAGGCACTGCCGTCCCAGACCGGCTTGATCGCGGCGCGCGTTGCGCCGAGTATCGCGACCTCGGGCGCGTTGACGATCTGGGTGAATTGCGTCCCGCCGATACCGCCGATCGACGAAATCGTGAAGCTGCCGCCCTGCATGTCGCTCATGCCGAGCTTGCCCTCGCGCGCCTTACCCGCGAGCTCGGCGGTCTCGCGCGCGATGTCGAGCAACCCTTTCTTGTCCGCGTCTTTGAGCATCGGCACGACGAGGCCGTTCGGCGTGTCGGCCGCAAAGCCGATGTTGAAATACTCCTTGTAGATCAAGTCGTCGCCGTCGAGCGAGCTGTTGAAGTCCGGGTATTTTTGGAGCGCCGCCACCGACGCTTTGATCAGGAACGCGAGCATCGTCAGCTTCGCAGCCTGTCCTGAGCCTGTCGAAGGGCCGCCGCTCTTGCCTTGTTCGGCGTTGACCTCGGCGCGAAAGGCTTCGAGATCGGTAACGTCGGCTTCGTCGTAGTTGGTGATATGGGGGATGGTAAGCCAATTGCGATGCAGATTCGGTCCCGAGAATTTTTTCACGCGCGGCAGCGGCTTGCGTTCGATTGGGCCGAACTGCGCGAAATCCACCTTGGGCCACGGCGGCAGCCCCGCAAACGACGTGCCGCCTGCGCTTGCACCTTGCGCGAGCGCGCGCTTGACGAAACCTTGCACGTCTTCGCGCGTGACGCGCCCATGAGGTCCGCTCCCGCTCACGCCGTGGAGATCGACCCCGAGCTCGCGCGCGAAACGCCGGATCGCCGGGCTTGCGTGGACGATGCCGTTGGTGGCGGTGCTCTTGTCATCCCGAGCGTAAGCGCTCTGCGCTGGAGTCGAGGGAGGCGCCTCGAAAGGTTTCGTCTGCTCCTCGACTACGGTCGCTTTGCTCCCTACGCTCGGAGTGACAACGTTTTGCGCTTCAGCTTCCGGAGTCGAACCTTCCAGCGTGACCAGCACGCTGCCCTTGGAAACCTTGTCACCGACTTTCACGCCGATGCTTTTGACGACGCCTTCGACCTCCGAGGGCACTTCCATCGAGGCTTTTTCGGTTTCGAGCGTGACCAGCGCGTCGTTCTTTTTGATGCGATCGCCGGGTTTGACCAAAACCTCGATCACCGGCACGTCTTTGAAATCGCCCAGGTCGGGAACGCGAATGTCGACCGTGCTCATGATTAGACCGTCACCGGATTCGGCTTGCGCGGGTCGATCCCGTATTTCGCGATGGCTTTGCTCACCAAGGCGGGTTCGATCGTTCCGTCTTGCGCGAGCGCGTGCAGAGCCGAGATCGTCACGTAGAAGCGATCCACTTCGAAGAACTCGCGCAGTTTGCGGCGGTAGTCGCTGCGACCGTAGCCGTCGGTTCCCAGCGTGACGTACCGGCGATCCGTGATGTAGGGCCGGATCGAATCCGCGAAGAGGCGCACGTAATCGGTCGAAGCAATCGCTGGGCCGCTGTGCCCGGCGAGTACGCTCGTGACGTACGGGACCTTCGGTTTCGCTTCGGGATGAAAGAGGTTTTCGCGCGCGCAGGCAACGCCGTCGCGCGCGAGTTCGTTAAAGCTCGTCACGCTCCACACATCCGCGGCGACATTCCAATCGCTCGCAAGCAGGTCGGCCGCCGCGAGAACCTCGCGCAGGATCGCGCCGCAGCCCAAAAGCTGTACCGTGGGCTGACGCTTCTGAGCCTTTCCCGAGCTGCTCGAAGGACGAAGCAGATACATGCCGCGCAAGATGCCCTCGGCGCAGCCCTGCGGCATCGCCGGATGGGTGTAGTTCTCGTTGAGGAGCGTGATGTAGTAATAGCCGTCTTCTTGCTCGGTGAGCATCCGTCGCAGCCCGTCTTGCACGA
Organism: Alphaproteobacteria bacterium; assembly: GCA_035523815.1. GTDB lineage: Bacteria > Vulcanimicrobiota > Vulcanimicrobiia > Vulcanimicrobiales > Vulcanimicrobiaceae > Aquilonibacter. The sequence continues at coordinate 494 of DATKPZ010000075.1, read as the reverse complement.
TCACGGCGACCTCGTAGCCGTAGGTCGGATCGTAGCTGCGGCAGTTGGGAATGAACGAGGCAAAGACCTGACTGTGCCCGTCTTCGTGCTGGAGCCCCTCGCCGTTGAGCGTGGTGCGCCCCGACGTGCCGCCGAGCAAAAAGCCGCGCGCGCGCGAATCGCCGGCCGCCCACGCAAGATCGCCCACCCGCTGGAACCCGAACATCGAGTAGAAGATGTAGAACGGAACCATCGGCAGATCGTGGTTGGAGTACGACGTGCCGGCCGCGATCCAGGACGAGATCGCCCCCGCCTCGTTGATGCCCTCCTGCAAAATCGCGCCGTGCTTGTCTTCGCGATACCACATGAGTTGCTCGGCGTCTTGCGGATGGTAGAGCTGTCCGACCGACGAGTAGATGCCGAGCTGGCGGAACATGCCCTCCATGCCGAAGGTGCGCGATTCGTCGGCCACGATCGGCACGACGCGCCCACCGATCGTGGCATCACGCGTGATC
>DATKPZ010000074.1:0-5261 GCA_035523815.1 Alphaproteobacteria bacterium | reverse complement strand
CGTATCCGACGTTTCACGTCACCTGCATCACGCACCGGCGCAATCCGATCTATCCCGCCACCGTCGTCGGCAAGCCGCCGATGGAGGACGCATGGCTCGGAAAAGCCACCGAACGCATCTTCTTGCCGCTCCTGCAGATGGTGCTGCCCGAAGTGGTCGACATGAATTTGCCGGTCGAGGGCGGGTTTCACAATCTCGCGATCGTCTCGATCCGCAAGCAGTATCCCGGCCACGCCAAAAAAGTCATGAACGCGCTGTGGGGACTGGGTCACATGATGATGCTCACGCGCATGCTGCTGATCGTCGATGCCGACGTCGACGTGCAGGACGTGCGCAGCGTCGCTTGGTTTGCGCTCAACAATCTCGCGCCCGATCGCGACCTCGTGATGATGCCGGGCCCGGTCGACGATCTCGACCACGGTTCGTACACGATCGCGTACGGCACCAAGGTCGGCGTCGACGCGACGCGCAAGAGCGCGGCCGAGGGCTATACGCGCGAGTGGCCGCCCGACATCGTGATGGATCAAGCAACGAAGGAACGCGTGAGTAAACGCTGGCACGACTACGGGCTGGATCGCATCGCTCAGTCGCTCGTTCCCGACGGATGGTCGGGTCAAGGTCCGCAAGCCTTCCAGAGATTGATGCGTGATTAAGCCGTCGCCAGCCTCAGGGCTCCGGCTCTTCTTACGCGAGATCCGGATCGAGCACACGCTCTTCGCGCTGCCGTTTGCGTACGTCGGCGCGGTGCTCGGCGCCCGCGGTCTTCCGAGTTGGGGTGCGCTCGTGTGGATCACGCTAGCCGTCATCGGCGCGCGCACCGCCGCGATGGCCGCGAATCGCTACTTCGACCGCGAGATCGACGCGCGCAATCCGCGGACGGCGCGCCGCGCGCTTGCAACCGGCGCGCTCTCGCCCTCGGTGATGGTGTGGGCGATCGTCCTCGGCTTAGCGTTGCTGCTCATCTCAGCCTGGATGCTCAATCCACTGTGCGTGAAGTTGCTGCCGATCGCTGCGGCCGGCGTGCTGGTCTATCCACTCTGCAAGCGGTTCACCTGGCTCGCACACTTCGTCCTTGGCGCGGTTGACGGTCTGGCTCCGTTGGGCGCCTACATCGGCGTGACCGGCACGGTGAGCGCGAGCGCGCTGCTCCTCTTCGTCGCGGTGACCGTGTGGGTCGCGGGCTTCGACATCGCGTACGCGCTCATGGATTTGCCCATCGACCGCGAACAGAAGATCAACTCCGTGCCCGTCCGGTTCGGCGAACGTGCGGGCCGCTGGGCGCCGATCGCCCTGCATGCAGTGATGGCCGCCCTGCTGGCGCTCGCCGGCATACTCGGGGGAGCCGGCTCGCTCTACTACCTGGGTGTCGCCGCCGCGATCGCGCTGACCGTCTACGAAAATCGGCTCTATGGGCGCTCCGAGAACGTTTTCGTACTGAACGAACGTATCTTTACCGGGAACATGGCGTTCTCGGTGGTCTTTTTGGCCGCCACGCTCGGAGGCTATCTCGTTCATTGATGCAGCGCGCGACGTTTCTCCAAGGCTTGCTCGCGACCTCGACCGTCACCCCGGCGGCGCCCTTTGCGCAGCCGGTGCTGCAGCAGCTTACGATCGGCGTCAACGTGCCGCTCTCCGGGACGTATGCCGGCTTCGGCCGCGAGATCGTCAAAGGCGTCACCGCGGCGATCGACGAGGCCAATAAGTTCAATGCGACGCTCACCAAGGCGTACGGAATACGTTACTTCGACGACCAGAACTCCGGCGCGATCGCAACCTCGAACGTGCTGGTCGCCGCGGCCGATCCCAGCATCGTGGGGATGGTCGGCGATCTGACGCTCGACGTGACGATGACCGCGCTCCCTCAATATGCGAACGCAGGCTTCGCGCTCGTCGTCCCTTCCGTCACCGCCGACAAGCTTACGCAGCAGGGCTACCACAATGTCTACCGGCTGCCGACGAACGATTCGTCTGAGGGGCGCCTCTTCGCAAGCGCCGTGCTGCACGGACGCGCGCCGATGAACGTGCTCGGCGTGATCGTCGACGGCGACTACGGGCTCGAGGTCGCGCGCGCATTCGTCGCTCAGGCCAAGGCGTACAAGCATACCGCCGACTTGCTCACGCTGGAATCCAACGCTGACGTTCCCGATTCGAGCGCGATCATCGCGCGTCACGCGCCCGCGTATCTTTTCTTCGCCGGGCGGCCCGACAAACTCGGCCCGATCGCGGTCGCGCTGCGCGCCGGCGGATACACCGGGCAGTTCGGATTCAGCGACAGCTTCTACGCCGCCGACGTTCCCAAGACGTATGGAAAGGCTTTGAACGGCGCCCTCGTCGCGTCGGCGATGCCCCCGCTCGAGCGCGTCCCCTCGATCGTCGCGTACCTCCAGGATTTCCGCAACGAGGTCGGCGCGGTTACCGCGTTCTCGGCCTACGGCTACGCTGCCGCACAGCTGCTGATTCAGGCCTCGCAGCGATCCAACGTCACCAACCGCTATCAGCTTCTGCAGCAGTTGCAACAAGGCGGCACGTACGCGCTGATGGTGGGGCAGTATTCGTTCAACTACGCCGGCGACGCCACGTTGCCGAACGTCTACCTCTTCACGTTGACCGCCGGGGGCTTCACGTTTTACCGCCCGGCATTCGAGAACGGGTTCGTGGCGTAAGGACGGTTACGCTTCGCGGCGGGAGTACGTGTCCTCGGAGATGATGCGGACATGATGCGGCGATGCCTCTTTGGGCTGCGGCGGCACGTCGACGTCTTCGACGGCGAAGCCGAAGCGTATCCGCCATGAACCGACCGTTATCGAGAAGTTCGTTCCAATGATCTCCATGGCATTACGCCTCCACCCGGCGCCACTGCACGACGGCAAGCGCACCGTAGATTAGCATGAGTCCTGAAGCGATCGCGATACGCGTCACGTAGCCCCACTCGCCGGCCGGAATGACGGCCGAATTGCCGTGCATCTCCGGGAAGTAACTGAGTGGAAGGAAACGCGACACGGTCCAAAAGATGGCGTGAAAGGCTTGCCCGACGGCGGTGTCGCCCAGGGGTATGTGGCTGAGGGCAATGACGACGAACGCCACCGGCCACGCGAAGCCGAGGACGACGCCCACGCCTCGCTTCATCGATGTCGTCGCCGCGTTGAGCATGGCATACCACGCGAGAGGAAGCACGAGAAATAGGAGCGTGGATAGCTGGAAGGTGTGATCGAAATTGAAGTGCGGCACTTCGAACATCGCTTGGCAAACGATCGCGGCGACGATGGTCATCAGCGCGGCGAGCGCAATCCCGGCCAGGTCGACGCCGATCGTTCCGAGCGCGTAGCGCTCGCGGGTAACCGGCTTAGTGAGTGCGATCTCCAAGTGGGGCTGCTCGCAGGCAAGCGATCCGCCGAACACCGTGGCAAATATCAGAGCAGCGAAGCACGCGAACCCGAGAAAGATCGCGAAATCCACCGGCCCGTCGGTATTGATGCGCGTCGTCTCCGTGCCGCTCGATGACGACTCGTGGATATCGACGCTTCCGAACACATCGTGCGTTTCGATCTTGGCCGATTTCGACGGCTCGGTGACGGTGATCATGCGACCGCCGTCCGGCCGTTGATCGATCGTGATCGTGACCCGATCGTGAGCATTGAAGATCGTGGTTCGATTGAGGCCGTCGACCACCGAGTGCGAGACTGTCGTACCTGGTTCGCGGCTGACCTTGTTGATGATGAACTGATCGGAGTTCATCTGCGGGGCGATCGAGATGCGCACGATCAAGGCGACCACGATCAGTATGCCGAGAATGATCGCGAAAATGCGCAACGCGTTGCGAACGCGAAGCCACTCGACGTAGTTCATGAATGCCGTTCCTCCACGACGTCGGCGGTTTGATCGACAGGCGAAACCGCGTACAGGAAAATGTCCTCCAGGTTCAGGTCGACGATGCGCAGGCCCGATGCACCCAACGTTTCAAACTTCGCGAGCACGTCTTGCGCGCCCGAGAGGGTGAGCGCGCGAACGATGCGGCCCGTGCGGTCGAGGCGCGCGATGCGCGGATCGCCGGCCAAGCCGTTGAGCGCGAAGGTCTCGCTGGGGAGAATGGCTTCGACGATCTTGCGATCGGCTTTGAGGTCGTCGACCGCGCCCTCGAGCGCGAGGCGTCCTCGATCGATCACGGCGATCCGCTCGGCAGCGCGCTCGACCTGTCCGATTTGATGCGAAGAGAAGATCACCGTCGCGCCGCGCGCGGACTCGTTGATGATCAAATTGAGCACGTGACGCTGGTTGATCGGATCCAGTCCGCTGGTCGGCTCGTCGAAAATCAGAATATCGGCTTCGCGAGCGATCGCGAGCGCGACCATGGTTGCGGTACGCATCCCCTTGGAGAGCGCGCGCGCCTTCTTGCGCAGGTCGATGCCGAACTGAGCCAGCAACTCGTACGCGCGCGCCGCCGAGAACCCACGGTACGCGCGGCGTTGCATCTCGACGTGCTCGCCGACCGTCATCCATTCGTACAGCACGCTGCGCTCGGGCACGTACGCAATACGTTCGAAGGTCTCGGGTACGAGCGGAGCGCCGTCGTAGAACACGCAGCCCGACGTAGCCCGCGCAAGATCCAACATGCACTTGAAGGTCGTCGTCTTGCCCGCCCCGTTCGGGCCGAGCAGACCGAAGACGCAGGCCTCCGGGATCTCAAAACTGAGATCGTCGACGGCGACGTACGGGCCGTAGGTCTTGCGCAAATTCTTGATGCTGATCGTGCTCATGCGTCCTCCCGGAACCACCGGTCGATTACGGCGCTTGCAAGTTTTCGAACGTCCTCGGCACTCAGGCCGATCGACTTGGCTTCGCGAACGGCGCCCTCGAAGGCGTCGCGCGCCACGTCGGTCGCCGCGGCTTTGGTCGTCTCGATCGAGCCGTTGCCCCGGACGAACGATCCGCGGCCCGGCGCCGTCTCGATCACGCCGTCCCGCTCGAGTTCGCGGTAGGCCTTCGCAACGGTGTTGGGGTTGATCGTCAAGTCGAGCGCGAGCTGCTTGACCGTCGGGAGCTGCTCTCCGGAAGCGAGAACGCCCAGGGCTACCGACCGCTTGACCTGTTCGATCACTTGGAGGTAGATGGGCACCCCGCTGCGCGGGTCAACCGTTAAGACGACCGGCATGGCGGATTAGAGCTTCGGGCCCCAGCCTTGGAAGAGGGGACTGGCCATGCGCTGCGGCTGGCAAAGGTGCGATTCGCGGAGGTCTTCGGGGCGATTGATGAAGCGTGTCATT
>DATKPZ010000073.1:0-4275 GCA_035523815.1 Alphaproteobacteria bacterium | reverse complement strand
TTGATGCTCGGGAAATCGATGCCGGCCTCCACGAGCGCTTTGACCGCGACGCTCGCGATCGTTATGGCCAATCGCGCCGCGATGCAAGCGTGCGGACCGGCGCCGAACGTTAGCGTGCGGCCCTGGGCCCCGGGGTCGGTGTTCGCGGCGGCGAGAACGACCAGCACGCTTTCATTTTCGCGCACGATATCGTTGCCGATGCCGATCTCGGTCGAGGCGAAACGCCGGGTATTGTGGACCGATGGGTCGAGCCGCGCCACCTCGCCCACGAATCCAGCCAGCGTTGGCGCGTCCTGCACGATGCGCGCGGCGATCACCGGCTGGGCGATCGCGAGATGGTACAGCGTGTTCCCGATCAAACCGGCAGTTGCGTCATAGGTTTGGAACAGCAAGCCGATCGCGCCGTAGCGCTGCTGCTCGTCGCGGAAGCGCTCGGCGAAGACGGCGTCTAACGCTTCGACGGCGCGGGATGCAGGCTCCACGGTGTTCGGCGGCGCACCCGGGGCGATCGCGCGCGCCAACGCTCGAGCGTGCACCTCGATGCCTTCGATCCGGTGTGCTGCAACGCCGAGCAGCGTTGCAACCGCACGCGAGGGGAAAGCAAACATCGAAGCATCGAGCGGTGCGGTCTGGAGATCGGGCAGCGCGGCGGTGATAGCCGCGATGTTGATCCGTGTCAGCAGCTGCTCAGCGTCGTGACGTCTCGAGGCATGCGCTGAGCCGTCGGTCATCCGCGCCATGCGCGAAAAGAGCCGGCCGAGCGCGGTGCCAAGCATCGTTGCCGGAACCGCGTCGCCGGGCGGGCGCACCTGGAACGCGGCGTCGTTGAGGACGGCCTCGACCACGGCGCTGCTTGCGGCAACCCACGCATTGTGTTCGCCGTCGAAATGCAAGGGGTGCTCGAGCGCCAGGCGAGCGTAGTACGGGTACGGATCTTCGGCCGTGGGGGCCGTGAGCGGCGTGAGCGCTACCACTCGAAGCCGAACCTCGCGGCGAGTTGCCGGGCGCCCTCGGGTGTGATCCGCAGCGCGCGATCTGTGGCATTGCGCGCGACCCAGCGGTTGCGTAGGAAGCAGTCGAGGACGCTCGCGCCAAGACCTCCCGCAAGATGCGCGCGCCGTTCGGTCCAATCGACGCAAGCGCGCGCGAACCGGCGCCGATGCGCGCGCACCGCTTCCACGTCGATCTCAAGCGAGGAAAAAATTCGGCGTCCGTGCCGCCCGAGGAGAAAGTCCGCGCCCGCCGGTTCGATCGCTCCGCGTTCCACGAGGTGCTCGGTTACGGCGACGCCGAGTCGCCCGGCGAGGTGGTCGTAGCAGGTGCGAGCCAGCCGCATGCGTTCCAGCGAGCGGCTTTGATCGAGGGCGGTGATCCGCGCGGGTTTCGCGATCGCGGTCAACGCCTCGATTGCGTGCGCAACGTCGGGCGAGGTGAGCCGGAAGAACCGGTGGCGCCCCTGCGCGCGCCCCGCGAGCAGCCCGGCGACGATCAGCTTTTTCAAGTGAGCGGTTGCGGCTTGCGGCGTCATTCCGCCTCGGAGCGCGAGGTCGGACGCGGTCAGCTCCCCTCCGTCGAAGAGGGCAAGCAGCATCGCGGCGCGTCCCGGGTCGCCGATCAACGCCGCGACTTCGGCGACATCGGGTTCAGCCGAGCGAGCCAGGTGCTTCGTGGTCATGGTCCCATGATAACGTATCAACACTTCAGAGTGGCGTGAAGTACGAAATCCCGGGTTACGCGAGCGCTCCCAGGCGGAAGGTCGCAACGAACGCCTTGAAAACCGTGCGGATGTCGCCGTCAACGAAACGCACCTCCCGCCCACCGATGCGTTCGAAGCCGGGAATCAACTCGACGTAATCGGCTTGTTCCGTCTTCGCGAGCGTGATGCGCATCTCGATCGGCCCTTCGAGGACGAAAGGTTTTGCGTTCGAGGCGTTTCCAACGGCCTTCGCTGCGCCCTCCGAGATCGCGCGCTGTGCGGCGACCGGCGAGATCGAATCGGCGCTGAGCGTGCCGATCGATTCCTTTACGATCACCCCGTGAACCCACGGCATTCGCGCCTGCATGCCCTCGACGGTCGTCCGGTCGCCGGTGATCATCAAGACCGGCACGCCGTGCGAACCGAGCAGTGCCGCGTTGATCGTTGCTTCGCTGCACGCGACGCCGTTGAGGCGCAGTTCGTAGATCACCGAGGGCGTGTAGGTGTGGCAGAGCACGGCGTTGCGATCGCCGATCGCGCCGTGATAGCCGATGAAAAACGCGCCGCCGAAACTCGCGTCCGCATCTTGCACCATCGAATACGGTTTGCGATTTCCGAAGATGACGCGGATGTCGCTGGGAAGCTCGTCAAAGAGCAGATTGCGCATGGGGCCGTGCGAGTCGTTGACCAGCACCTCCCGCGCCCCGGCGCGCCGCGCGCCTTCGATGGCGGCCGCAACCTCGAGCGTATAGTAACGCCGATACGTCGCGTATTCGGGATGCGGGGTGCGCGCATCGACTTGCTCCCAGCCGCTGACGCCCGCGACCCCCTCCATGTCGGTCGAACAGTAGAGCTTCATGCCGGGAGATTCGCCGCGCCGCCCAGACGCATAGCCGCCAGGAACGCGCGAAAGACGGTGAGGTAGTCGTCGTGCACGAAGCGTACCGCGCGTCCACCGATGCGCTCGACCTGCGGCAAGAGTTCCATGAGGTCGGCTTGCTCGGTTTTCACGGCTTCGACGATCAACTCGACCGGCGGCGTGAAGGTAAACGGTTTGGCCCGGGGCAACGCAGCGAGCGCTTCGCGCGCCCCCGCGCGGATCGCCGCGCACGCCGCGGCGGGCGTGAGCGTGTTCGTGCTGTAGTAGCCGATCGCGTCCTTGACGCTCACGCCGACGATCCAGGGAAGCGTCTTGGCGACGCTTTCGATCGTGGTGCGATCGCCGGTAACCAGCACGACCGGCGTGCCGTAGAGTCCAAGAAGCGCGGCATTGAGCAGCGCCTCCGTGCACGGCGTGCCGTTGACGCGCACGTCGTAGAGGGTCGCGTCGCTGTAGGTGTGCGAAAGCACCGCGTTTGCGTCGCCGATCTTCGCGTGATAGCCGGTGAAAAAAGCCGCGTCGAAGCGTTGTTCCGCGCCCTGCGCCATCGAGAGCGGTTTGCGCGCGCCCGAGATCATCCGCACGTCTTCGGGCAACTCGTCCCAGAGCAGATTTCGCATGTTCCAGTGCGAGTCGTTGACCAGAAACTCGTGTGCGCCCGCTTCGCGCGCGCCCTCGATTGCGGCGCTGACTTCGCGCGTCATGTACCGGCGGTAGACCGGATACTCGTGAACGTCCGACGGATCGACCTGCGGCCACGCGCAGACGCCGGCGGTCCCTTCCATGTCGGCGCTGACGTAGATCCTCACGGCTGCGCTTCGCGCAAGCTTTCGCGCGCTTCGGCGAGGCCCGTTTGCGCGGCAACGTTTTTTGGATTGACGGCAAGCGCCCGTTGATAGAGCGGAATTGCTTTCGCGAACATACCGGCGGCGAGATACTCATCGCCGAGCTGGGTGATCGCCACGTCGTCGTTCGGATGCGCGGCGATGCGCGCGCGCAGCGTTCCAAGCTGTTCCATCACCGCCGGCGGCGGTCCGCCGCCTTGAACGCTGGTGGTCGATCCGGCCGAGATGCCGGCGGCGGCGCTCGCGCTCCGGCCGAAGACCGAGCCGGTCACGCCGAAGCCGACGGCGACTAGATAGCCCATCAATCCGAGGAAAAGGACGGCGATCGCGGCGACGATGGGAAGGTAGATGCGCGGAGGAAGGCCACGCTCGCTCTGCTCTGGCACGAAGAGTCGTTTGGACACAAGACGAAAACAATCATCCGTGGTTCCCTCCGAAGCCGACCTCCAGTTGATCTTCGCCCGCCTCAATTACGAGTATTTCAACGGCGAAATCCCGGACTGCCGCATCCGCTACAACGCGCGCTTTTCCAACTCCGCCGGCCGCATTACCTACGGCCATCCCCTGCTCATCGAGCTCTCTCCCAAGCATTTTCGCAAGTATCCGCAGGCGCTGGAAGAGACGTTGCTGCACGAGATGGTCCATGCGTGGTGCTACACCCGCTGGCGCGACACCGGCCACGGCCCGCGCTTCAAGAAGAAGATGCGCGAGTGCGGCATCACCTCGATCTATCATGACCTGGGGAACGTCAGGCCGCTGAACGAGTCGAGCAAACGCTACATCCTGCGCTGCGAAGAGTGCGCCTTCGAGGTGCTGCGCCGCAAGCGTCCGGGCAAGCCGGCGAGCTGCCCGCG
>DATKPZ010000072.1:0-2923 GCA_035523815.1 Alphaproteobacteria bacterium | reverse complement strand
GCGCAGAGCTCGAGGATCTCGTCGTGGATGACCGCGGCCAGCGCGAACGCGAGATCGCGCCGCGAGCCGTAATAGCTATCGTACAGGGTATCCACGATCGTCATCGGGCCGGGGATCGTGATCTTTAGCGTTCGGTCGGTTACGCTGCGCGCGAAGCGCACGTCGGCCGCGTGCACGCTGCTCGAACGGCGGATCGGGGCGACGACGCTTGGGCAATCGGCCTCGTAGCGGTCGGCGCGAATACCGCGCCGCACCTTCTTTGCAAAATCGACGCCGTCGAGTCCGGCGACGAACCCATGCACGAAGTGCTGGCGCGACTGCTCGCCATCGGTGACGACGTCGATCCCCGCGTGCTCCTGTTCGAAGAGCGCGATCCGCGTCGCGTCACGCATCGCTTCGGCGAGCGCGTCGCCGCTCTGACGCCACTCCGGCCAGAGGCGTTCGGTCTCAGCAAGCCACGACGGCTTGGGAAGACTGCCGGCTATCGTTGTTGGAAACAGCATCGCCGCAACTTCGATCCCCCCTAAGAGAACGCCTAGCTCGAAGATGGTGCGGACCACGACCCCTTGAACCTCATCCGGCCGTGGAGCTTGTACGTTTTTCCAACCTCGATTGTCATTATGGTGCCCGCGAAATCTTCACGGGGCTAAGCGGCGTCTTGCAGGACGGTGAGCGAGTCGGGCTCGTCGGGCCGAATGGCGCGGGAAAGTCATCCCTTCTGCGTTTGCTGGCCGGAATCGACCCGCCGTCCGCTGGAAGCGTGTCGCGCGCACGCGACGCCACCTTCGCCTATCTCGCGCAGAGCGTCGCGGACGAAACCGAATCGACGCTGCAAGAACTCATCGATGCCGCACTTGCGCGCGCCACGCCCGAGACGTGGGGCATGCGCAACAAGACCTTGCATATCATGCTCGCCGCATTCGGATTCCGTGAGGAGGCCTTCTCGCGGCCGCTGCGCGAATTTTCAGGCGGCCAGCGCGCGAAGGCTGCCCTTGCCCACGTGCTGATCGAAGAGCCGGACTACTGCATCTTCGACGAACCGACCAATCATCTCGACATCGAAACGGTGCGTTGGCTCGAGTCGTACATCGCCTCGGACAAGCGGGCCTACATCATCGTTTCGCACGATCGCTATTTTTTGAATCGGGTGGCGACGCGCATTTGGGAAATCGAAGCTGGGCGACTTCACGTGTACGCTCCCGCCGCCAACGCGTATGACGCGTTCGTCGCGCAGCGCGCTTTGCGGCACGACGAGGAGCGGCGCGCCTACGAGGCCTTCATAGCCGAGCGAGAGAAGCGCCGCGCCACGATCGCGGGTTTGCGCGCAACCCATACCTCATCCGATTATAGCCAGGTGCGCAGTCGCGAGAAGCAGCTCGCGCGGGCGGAAGCTCGACTCGCGGCCGATGCACCGGCCGCACCGGCGGCGACCATTGCCGTGAATCTGAAATCGACGCGAGGAGCTGCGAGCGCGTTCGCCCTCGAGATTACCGGCCTTTCCAAAGCCTACGCGCGTCCGCTTTTCGAAGATCTCGACGTCGACGTGCTCCGCGGGGAGCGCTTGGCCATCGTCGGACCGAACGGTTCCGGAAAGTCCACGCTGTTGAAAATCGTAAGCGGTGACGTCGCCGCGGACCGGGGCACCGTTCGCCTAAATCCCGCCTCGCAGATTGCGTATTTCGCGCAGAACTCGCACGAGCAGCTCGATCCACTCTCGAGCGCCGTCGAGGCGGTCCGCGCGGGCGGCGACATTTCCGATCAGGCGGCTCGCAGTCTCTTGGGCCGCATGCGCATCAGCGGCGATGCAGCCGACAAGGCGGTGCGCACGTTTTCTGGTGGTGAGCGACGGCGCATCATGCTGGCATCGCTGATGGCCAAGGCCGCCGACGTGTTGCTCCTCGACGAACCCACCAACGATCTCGACATCGATAGCCGCGAGGCGCTCGAAGCGGTCCTTGGGGAGTACGAAGGCGCGATCCTGATCGTGTCCCACGATCGATATCTCCTCTCGCGTCTGTGCGATCGTGTCCTTTGGATCGACGGCGGGACGTGGGGCGTGCTTGAAGGCGGATACGACTCCTTTGAAGCCGTTCAAGCCGCGCGCGACGCGGCGGCACCCGAAAAACCGGCTGCACCGCTCGAGCGCACGAAATCCTCGCGCCTGACACCGTTGAAGATTCGCTCGCAACTCGAAACGCGGATCGCCGGCCTCGAACGCGAGATCGCAAAGCTGGACGCGCGTAAAGCCGAAATCGATCAACTCTTCATGCTGACGCAGACCTACGACGATCGCCAACGCGTCGCGGCGCTGGAGTCGGAGCGTGCGCGCCTGGCCGACCAAAGCGAAGAACACCTGGCAACATGGGAGAGTCTCCACGCGCAGCTCGAAGCGCTGGGATGAGGTTTACGTTGCGCGGCAGAATACCCGGGCGTGCCGAACGACGACTGGTACCGTAAAACCACGTGGACGGGTGACGACGCCGCAGACTTCTTCGCGCAGCTTGCTCGCACCCAGACCGATATTCGTCGTGCCCAGTACCTCAAGATTCAGGCGCTTACGCTGCGGGACGCAAAGCAGTACCAGGCCGCACTCGAGTTGGTCGACACGGCGATCGAGAAGTTCCCTACCAGAGAAATGACGCACCTGCGGAAGCTGCGCGCTGAGTGTCTGTGGGCGCTCGGTCTTCGCGAACAATCACTCGAGGCATACCGCGCGGCGTTCCAGGCTCAGCGAGAGCAACGCAATGCGCTCTGCGGCGTTGCGCTGGCCTTTGCCGAAGCGTTTCACGACGTGGACGACGGCGCGCACCGCTTGGAGCTGCTGGAACTTCTTCGCGAGGAAGTCGCCCAGCCGGAATCGTTTGGACCATTCCTCGAATTCCGGTACGCCTTGATATTTACTCGCCTTCTCGCGGGCCTTGGG
>DATKPZ010000071.1:0-4017 GCA_035523815.1 Alphaproteobacteria bacterium | reverse complement strand
GCGCCGCTGACGGCAATTGCCGGCCTGGTCTCGCAGCAGGCGGCCACGATGTCGTTTGCCGACGCGTTCTTCTTCTTGGGCATGGTGACGCTCGTGCTCTCGCCGCTCGTGCTCTTGCTGCGTCCACCCAAGGCGGCGGCCATTCCCGCAGGGCATGCGATTGCCGTAGAATAATGCGAGCGGGGTGAGGACGCACGACGAAAAGTATCGCGAGCTCGCCCAAAAGCGCGAGCTGGCGCAAGCGCCCGCCGGCGCGGAGGCGGTTGAGAAACAGCATCAGCGCGGCAAACGCACGGCGCGCGAGCGCATCGATGCGCTCGTCGACGACGGCTCGTTCACCGAGCTCGACACATTCGCCACCCATCGCGCGAGCGGGTTCGGGCTCGACGAAAAAGAGTTCCTCGGTGACGGGGTCGTAACCGGACGCGCAGCGATCGACGGACGGCAAGTCTTTCTCTTTTCCCAAGATTTCACCGTGCTCGGCGGATCGCTCGGCGAAGCTTATGCCGAGAAGATCTGCAAGGTGATGGACCTCGCGCTGCGGACCGGCTCGCCGATGATCGGAATCAATGATTCCGGCGGCGCGCGCATTCAGGAAGGCGTCGTTTCGCTGGGCGGCTACGCCGAAATCTTCTGGCGCAACGTGCAGGCGAGCGGTGTCATTCCGCAATTGAGCCTCATCGCCGGCCCGTGCGCAGGCGGCGCGGTCTACTCGCCGGCGATCACCGACTTCGTGCTCATGACCGAGAAGATCTCGCAGATGTTCATCACCGGACCCGAGATCATCAAGACGGTCACCGGCGAGGACGTTACCTTTGAGGAGCTCGGCGGCGCGATGACGCACGCGACGCGCAGCGGCGTCGCGCACGTCGTGGCGAGCGATGAGGACGATCTTGCGGCGCAAACCAAAGCGCTCTTCTCCTACATTCCGCAGAACAACCTGGACGATCCGCCGCGCTACGCCAGCGATGACGATCCCATGCGTGAGAATCCCGCGCTCGACGACATCGTGCCCGACTCGCCGAACAAGCCGTACGACATGCACCACGTGATCGAGGGGATTCTCGATTACGGCGACTTCTTCGAGATCCAGCCACTGTACGCACAAAACATTCTCTGCGGATTCGGACGCGTCGCGGGGCAAAGCGTGGGGGTCGTCGCCAATCAGCCGAGCGTGTTGGCCGGCGTCCTCGACATCGCCTCATCGATCAAGGCGGCGCGCTTCGTGCGCTTCTGCGACGCGTTCAACATCCCGCTGCTCACCTTCGTCGACGTGCCCGGGTTCTTGCCCGGCACGAGTCAGGAGTACGGCGGGATCATTTTGCACGGGGCGAAGCTCCTCTACGCCTTCGCCGAGGCGACGGTGCCGAAGATCACGATCATCACGCGCAAAGCCTACGGCGGGGCCTACGACGTCATGTCCTCCAAGCACATCCGCGCCGACGTGAATCTGGCCTGGCCGACCGCTGAGATCGCGGTGATGGGCGCGGAAGGCGCGGTCAAGGTGATCAATCGCCGCGAGATCGCCGCCGCCAAGGACAAAGAGGCGAAGACCAAAGAGCTGATCGACGAGTACACGGAGCGTTTCGCCAATCCGTACATCGCGGCGCAGCGCGGCTACGTCGACGACGTCATCGAGGCGCACCGGACGCGTGGCGCGATCGCCACGGCGCTCGCGATGCTCGAGAACAAGCGCGTCGAACGCCCCAAGCGCAAGCACGGCAACATTCCACTCTAACCCGAAGGAGCATCAGCACGGATGACCACACGTAAGGACTTTCTCGTGGCGGGAACGCTCGCTGCGGCCACGATTCCGGCGAGCGCACTCGCGGACGCGCCGGCAGCGGCGCGACCCAAGGCTCAGAAGCTCAGCTTTGACCTTGAGGCTTTCGATGCATTGCTCGACGGTGCGCAGGCGCATAAGCACCTCTTTGCGGCCGTGCAAATCGAAGGCGGCGAGGTTTTTTCCGCCATGCGCAACACACTCAATGCCTATCGCGATATCGGCGTCGATTGGAGCGACGTCCTTCCGGTCGCCGTGCTCTATCACGGCTTTTCGATTCTTCTGGCGTTCGACGATCTGGTGTGGAACCGCTACATCATCCCGCTTGCCGCTAAACTCAAACATGCGAATGGCGCGGCGCAAATCGCATCGGTTCGAAAGTCGGCGGGCGGCGGCAACCCGTGCCTGCGCGAACAGGGCGGCGAATGGGACACGTCGATTCGCTCGCTCGTGGCTGACGCGGGCGCGCGCTTCTTCGTGTGTAACAACGCGGCCATCGGTATCGCGGCCTTGACCGCCAAGACGCTGGGTAAATCTTCAGACGACGTGTACAACGACTTCGCGCATCATTTAGTACCGAACGCGATGCTGGTTCCGGCGGGCGTTTGGGCCGTGCACGCGATTCAAGAGCAACGCTTTACCTTGCTTCAAACCTCGCTCGCTCCGCCCAAATGATCGGTCCTACGGCGTCTGGCCGAGATTCTCGATGCCGTAGTGTTTGAACTGCGGCCAGAGCTGCGGCAGCGGCGGGTGCATGCCGCGGCACAGCACGATCGGCCGGTGGACTTCGTACGGCATCGCGTAGGGTGAGTCGCCGAAATACGTGACGACCTTTGCGGAGTCGCAGAACGCGGCCCACTGCGCCGGATCGACGTCGATTGCGATCACGACCGAGCCGTCGTAGCCGCGCGGCCCCCACAAATAGTACTGGTTGTTGCCGCTGAGTGCAGGCGGGAGATCGTGACCGTAGACGTCGACCGCCGCGGCCTCGCCGTAGTTCGAACCGAAGATCGCGGCCTTCTCGCGATCGGCGGGCGAAAGCGACGCGTAGACGCCTTCGACCGTGCGCGCAAGATCGCGCCAGCCGAATTGGTCGGCAAGCTGCTGAGGAATCGGCGCCCCGATGCCGGCCCGCTCCATCGGACGAACCTTGAACGACGAATGATCGACCATATACTTCAGCCGTGCAGGCGGAAGGACCGGCAGCACGTACGGCAGGGCGAGGACGCTGTTGGCGTAGGCAAGGACCGCCCAAATACCGATCAGCACGCGGGGCAGCGTCGTACATGCGGCCGCGCCGAGCGCGAAGATCGTCGGATAGGCGCCGGCAAAGTAATACACCTTGCCGTGCGTGAGCAAAATGAGCGCGGCCATCGCGACGAAGGTCACGGCAAGATAGCGAAATTCCGCCAAGCGTTTGGAGACGAAGGGAGCGATGATGCCGGTGATCCACAGCGGGGCGAGCAAAACGTTCGCGAGGAAGATTTGCCCGAGGGTAAATTGGATCGGACCGCCGATGAAGTTTCCGCTGTTGTCGTTGCGCACGAGCTCGAGGAACGGCATTCCGTGCGCCAGTTGCCATATCGCATTTGGCAACGCGAGCACGGCAGCGATTCCGATGCCGATCCACAGATCGCGCGAACGGAAGATCGAGCGCGGGCCGAAGAGAACCAGGCCGAGCGCAAGGCCGATCGTCCATAAGAGGATCGTGTATTTCGATTCAAAGGCCAAACCGCCGACGAGGCCGGCCCACCAATACATGCGCGGCTCGTTGCGCAAATATCCGCGGGTGACGAGATAGGCGACGAGGGTGAAGTCCAGCGGCTCGAACGTTCCGGTGGACAGGCTGCCGAACATCGCCGTCACGAGCGATGAGCTTGCGGAGGCGACCGCGGCCAACCACGCGCCGCGCGTGCTCGCGCCGAGCAGTTGCGCGAAGATCACCGTGAGAGGAACGAGCGCGATCGCGGTCAGTACCGCCGGCAAACGCTCGAGCCACACGTTGACGCCGCCGGCTTGCATCAGTGCGGCCAGCAACGGAACGAGCGGCGGCTGGTCGACGTAGCCGAACGCCGGATGGCGGCCGCACACGATGAAATACAGCTCGTTGCGAAAGAGGTCGTACTTCCCAGCCGCGGAGAGGTGCACGACGGCCACCACGACCGCGACGATACCGACCGCCCAGCGCGCGCCTTTCGACATCGTTTCGCGGCCTGCTACGGATTGATCGGGCG
>DATKPZ010000070.1:0-2357 GCA_035523815.1 Alphaproteobacteria bacterium | reverse complement strand
GTGGGCAGCGGAAGCGAGGGGAGCCGGAAGACGGATCCATCGCTCCGGGTCGCGCCCGGCATGCTCGGCGCGAAACAGTAGACCTCATGGCCGCGCGAGCGCAGACCCTCGGCCAAGGTATCGACCGACGTCACCACGCCGTTGACCACCGGGCGGTAGATTTCGGTGAAAAAGCCGACGCGCAGATGGGTCACACTGCCTCCCTTCGCCGGGGCCCCGCGGCTCTGCTTTAAAAGAAGGGGCCTCCTGCCCCATTCCGACCTTTGGCATATTCCCGGCTCGAAATGGGCATGCTATAGTGCCGGGGTCAACGGTCGCCCGTCCAACAGGCGGCCACTGCGCGGATCTCATTGCCGGCTCCCCCTATGCGAGTCTCGATCCGCCACCAACGGCGTTTTCTCTAACTTTCAGGGACCTGTCCCCATTCTTGGGGCGCTATCGCCGAATTTTCTACCTACTGTTGGTTCAGCTTGCGGGTATTCGTTCGCCACTGCGGGTGTGCGGTGTGCCGATGCCGGAGCTGGGACAGAAAGGACCTCGGTCTTGATAGGACGCGGCCCCCTGCGGCGCAGCCATGTGCTGGCCGTCAGCGTCTTAACGGCCGGCCTCGTATGGGCCGGATTCCTCACCTACCCGTCCCCGGCGTATGCCGGGAACGCGGCGGTCGCAACCGGCGTCGCGCACACGGTGATCTTCACCGCGCAAGGCTCGACGACGGAGCAGCCGACGAACGCGACGACGGTCGGCGCCTTCTTGCGCGAGCACGGCATCGTGCTCGGTGCTAACGATTACATCTCACCTTCGGTAGACACGCCTCTGTCCGATCGCATGTCGATCCAATACCGCCCCGCGGTGTCGGTCGTCATCGTCAACGGCAAACATCGTGATTCCGTGAACACGAGCGTTCCTGACGTCGCGTCCCTCTTGCAGTCGCAGAACATTCACCTCGGAAAATACGACAGCGTGAGTCCCGCGCTCACCGACGCCCTACCAGCCAACGGCATCGTGCGCATCGATCATTTCCTCACGTGGCAGCGGATCGAACATCGCGTTATCGCGATGCCGACGATCCGTCGCGTCGACGTCTCATTGAAACCGGGAGCGGCGAAAGTCGTTGCCAAGGGCATGCCCGGGATGATCGACGTGCTCGTCGCGTTCACCCAGCACAGTAACGGCGACGTGAAAGCACGGACGGTCGGTTCGCGCATCGTGCGCAAGCCTCGCGCGCGCGTTATCGACGTCGGTGCGGCGGACGCGATGCAAATGGTTGCCACGGCATACACCCCGAACTGCAGCGGCTGTAGCGGCATCACCGCCAGCGGGCGCCCGGCGGGCCACGGCATCGTGGCGGTCGACCCGCGGATCATCCCGCTCGGCACACGCCTGTACATTCCCGGATACGGCTACGCGATCGCCGGCGATACCGGCGGCGCAATCGTTGGCTATCGCATCGATCTCGGCTACACTTCGTATCGTGATGCAATGCAATTCGGGCGGCGGGCGGTGACGGTATACCGTCTGAAGTAAATCCTCGGGTACTCCTCGCCGAGTGGGGCACGCGTCCGAAGAAGAAGTTCGGGCAGAACTTCTTGCTGGATTCCGGCGCTTCGCGCCGGATCGCGCAGGTAGCCTGCGAAGGCATTTCCACGGACACTCGCCTGCTCGAAATCGGCGCCGGCACCGGCGCGCTCACGCTCGCGTTGCTCGAAGCAGGGGCGAACGTGACCGCTCTCGAGATCGATCCGCAGCTCGTGAGCATTCTCGGCAATCGCGCCGATCTTGCGAGAGCAACCATCGTCCTCGGCGATGCGATGACGTACGACTACGGCGCATTCGCGCGCGGCGGCTCGTGGCGCGTTGCGGGGAATCTTCCCTACAATATCGCAACGCCGTTGCTGGTAGGGCTCGCCGAAATGGAGGGCGGACCCGAAACGATCGTCGCGATGATTCAGAAGGACGTCGCCGACCGCATCAGCGCGAAGCCCGGTACCGCCGCCTACGGCAGCTTGTCGGTCGCTCTGCAGTATGCGATGCACGCCGAACGCGCGTTCACGCTGGGCCCGCGTGCATTCTATCCGCCTCCCAAGGTCGATTCCACGGTCATCCGGTTGACGCGTCGCACCGAGCCTGCCGTGCATCCGCGCGATCTCGAACTTTTTCGGAAGGTCGTGCGCGGCGCATTCGCGTACCGGCGAAAGACACTCGCTAATAGTTTGGCTCTCGCGCTGCACATCGAACGGGATGCCATCGCGCGCGCCATTGCGGCGAGCGATCTTCCTGCGGAGTCACGTGGTGAACAACTCGATCTCCAAGCGTTTTGTCGACTGGCCGACGCCCTGGCCGAGCGGTAGCTTCCG
>DATKPZ010000069.1:0-10547 GCA_035523815.1 Alphaproteobacteria bacterium | reverse complement strand
CTACGAGCATCTGCGCGAGGCGATTTTGGCTGGGACGCTCCCCGAGTCGACCAGGCTTCCTCCGGAGCGGATGATGGCCGAGCGCCTGAGCGTGAACCGCAGCACCGTGGTTCACGCCTACCGGGAATTGGTGGGCGACGGGCTGATCGAGCAGCGCGTCGGTTCGGGTTCGCGCGTCGTGCCGCAGTTGAGGGGCGGGCAACCCGAGCGAGCGGCCGGCGTGCCGTGGTGGATCACCCTCCCCCCGTGGCGAGTGGGCGAGTTCCCAAATATTCTCGGGGAGCTGGCCGCTAAGCAAGAAGCGGGCCGGATCTCGTTCGTTCAGGGCGTCGCGCCCGACGAGCCCTCACCGCTCGGGGAGCTGGCGCAGTCGTTCGAACGCGTCGCGCGCGACCCTCGATTCGTGCTCTCGTACGGCGACTCCGAAGGGTACGAGCCGCTGCGTTCCGCGATTGCAGGTCGGATGAACGCGCGCGGTGCCGGCGCGATCGCCGCGAAGAACGTCATCGTCCTCACCGGCTCGACGCAGGGGATCATGATCGTCGCGCAATCGCTCGCCGAACCGGGCGATGAGATCATCGTCGAATCCCCTTCGTATCCCGGCGCGCTTCAAATTTTTCAGATCAACGGCCTGCGCGCTATCCCGGTGCCCGTCGATGAGGAGGGCATGCGGGTCGATCACGTCGAGGCGATCTTGCGCACGCGCCGTCCACGCTTTATCTACACGATGCCCTCGCTCCACAATCCGACGAACGCGACGATGAACGCCGACCGCCGCGAGCGCCTGGCGACGATCGCTCGCCGCGCAGGCGTTCCCATCATCGAAGACGATCCGTACGGTCCGCTCAGCAGCGAACCGCTCCCGCCGCTCGTCTCGCTCGCGCCCGATCACGTCGTGTACCTCTCAACGTTCTCAAAGACGATTGCGCCGAGTCTTCGGGTCGGATGGCTTGCCGCGCCGCGCATGATCCTCGAGCGTTTGCTCCTTCGCAAACAGGCCTACGACATGGCGACCAGTCTCTACGTGCAAGCGGCGATCGTCGATTACTTGGAACGCGGCTACGACGCGCACGTCGGACAGTTGCGCGAGGAGCTGGTCCTGCGTCGCGGGCTCGCCGATGCGGCGATTGCCGCGCACTGGCCGCAAGGCGTTCGCGCGGCAGGAGCGCCCGGCGGTTTTTACTTGTGGGCAACCACGCCGCGCGAAATGCGAGCCCGCGCTCTGCTCGACGTTGCCGAACGCTTAGGGGCGTCGTTTCTTTTCGGAGAAGCTTTCTTCGCGGACTCGGGCGGGGATCATCATTTCCGCTTGGCGTTGACCGCCGTCACGCGCGATGAGATCGGCGAGGGCATTCGCCGCATCGGCCAAGCCATGCATTCGCTGCGCGCGTGATCGACGCACGCGAAGCGCTGCTGGCGTGGTACGCCCGGTACGGGCGAACGACGTTGCCCTGGCGGGTCGTACGCGATCCTTACTACACGCTGGTGAGCGAATTCATGCTCCAGCAAACGCAAGTCGACCGCGTGGTTCCCAGGTTCGAAGCGTTCGTTGCGCGCTTCCCGGACGTGGCAGCGTTGGCTCGAGCGAGCGTTGCCGACGTTTTGCGCGAATGGAAGGGTCTGGGATACAACTCCCGCGCCGTGCGGCTTCACGAGACGGCGCGTGTGGTCGTCGACCGCTTCAACGGGGTGATGCCATCGCAAGCGCACCTGATCCGGCAGTTGCCTGGCGTCGGTCCGTATACGACCGCCGCGATTCGAGCGTTCGGGTTCAACCTCGACGATGCGCCGCTCGACACGAACATTCGCCGGATCATGCACCGCGTGTACTACGGCCTCGAGTACCCGAGCCGTGCAAAACCGCGCGAGCTCGATCTGCGTGCCCGCGAGATCGCCCCTGTGGGTTCCGCCCACGATTGGAATTCCGCGATGATGGATTTGGGCTCGACCATTTGCACGGCGCGCGCCCCGAAGTGTCTAATCTGCCCGCTGCGCGAATATTGCGCCGCGGCGCCCATCGACGCCGCCGGGCTCGATGCCGCGCGCAAAGAGCATGCCAAAACCCCGTCACCGCAAAACGCGATGCCCTTCGAGCGAACGACGCGCTTCGCGCGGGGCCGCATCGTCGATCGCTTGCGCGAGCTGCCTCCCGGCGAGCGCATTTCGCTGCTCGATCTGCACGGCGAGTTGCAGCCGGTGATGCCGGAGCGATCGCTGGAGGAGGTGAGCAGGCTCGTGGCAATACTGGAGCGTGACGGTTTGATTGCTCGCGACGGAGAGACGATCGCGCTGCAAGAGTGAGGAGAGGTCATGCGGTTTCTCGGTGCCCTGGCTCTTATCGCCCTTTGCGCCACCATCGCACCTGCGCGAGCCTTTGACTTCGCGGACGCGCGCCACGTGGTGTCTCTAGCCGAGCCGCGGATCTCTCCCGACGGAACGCGCGTCGTGTACGTGCGCGGCGTCGCCAATTTTTCCACCGATCGCAACGATCGGCAGCTCTGGCTGCTCGACGTGCGCAGTCGTGCGCAGCGGCAATTGACCTGGGACCGAAAGGGCCTCTCTTCGCCGCAATGGGCGCCGGACGGAGAAGCGATTGCCTTCACGGCCTTGGATGACGCTGCGAAGAATCCGCAGGAACAGATCTTCGTGTTGCGGATGGACGGCGGCGACGCGCAACAAATCACGCACGCGAAAAACGGCGTGAATAGTTACGCGTGGAGCCCCGATGGGCGCCGGTTCGCGTACACGATGCAGGATGACGACCCTAACCCCAACGCCGGCAAGACGCACCTCGACGCTTTTCAGGTGCACGACAACGACTATTTGCACCGGGCCGCGACGCCCCCGGTGCACGTGTGGATCTGCAATGCCGACGGATCGCACGCCCGCCGGCTCACGAGCGGCACGTGGAGCGTGGCTGATGTAGAGCCGGACGGCGGCGGCGACCTTTCCTGGTCGCCCGATTCCAAAACGATTGCCATCGAGCATTTCCAGACGCCCTTCGTCGGTGATTCGCTTACGTCGCGCGTCGAGCTGCTCGATGCAGACAGCGGCGCGTTGCGCGCGCTCGTGCCGGGCGAAGCGCTTCAAGGGTCGCCGGCCTTTGCGCCGCATCGAAACATGGTCGCCTATCAGCGAAACACGGGCGGGGATTACACGCAAGGCGTCGATCTGTACGTGGCAAACACGGCGGGGCGCCGCGTCGCCGACCTTCGCTCGCAACTGGATCGCAACGTCGACGACGCCGCGTGGAGCAACGCGGACGCGCTGTGGGTAGCAACGCCCGACGGAACGCGCGTCTCGCTCTGGTACTGGCCGCTCCACGGACGGATTACGCGGATAGACTTAGGCAGCGCACAACCATCGCGTTTGGGCAACAGTGCGAAGAACGGCGCATTCGTATTCACCGCATCGTCGGCGACGCATCCGAGCGAAATCTACTTGATCGGCTCGCCGGGAGCAAGACCGGTCGTGCTGACGCACGAAAACGATTTCGTGGAAAAAGCGGGTGTCGCGCGCGAGGTCGCCGTCAATTGGCATTCGACCAAGGGGAATTTCGCCGAGGACGGCGTCCTGGTCTATCCGCTGCATTATCGCGGGGGGAAGGCGCCCCTCGTGCTGCTGATCCACGGCGGCCCGCAAGGCGCCTCGACGCTGGGTTGGAGCAGCATGGCGCAGATTTTTGCCTCGCGCGGCTTCTTCGTGTTCTCACCCAATTATCGGGGCAGCACGAACCTCGGCGATGCGTACCAGCACGCGATTACCAACGACGCGGGCGACGGGCCGGGCAAGGACGTTATGGCGGGTCTGGGGACCGTCGAGCGAGAGTTTCCGATCGACACCTCGCGCATCGGCGTTTCCGGGTGGTCTTATGGCGGTTACATGACGTCGTGGCTGATCGGTCACTACCATGTTTGGAAGGTCGCGGTCAGCGGCGCATCGCTCGATGATTGGCTCGACGATTATGACGTGGCGTTTTACTACGACACCGACGTCCCGTTCTTTAAGGGGAAGCCGTGGAATCCGGCCAATACGGCCGAATGGCGCGAGCAATCGCCGATCGCCGACGCGCCGAAGGCGACGACACCCACCTTGATCATGGGCGACATCGGCGACAACAACGTGACGATCACCAACTCGTTCAAGCTCTATCACGCGTTGAAAGACAACGGAACGACGGTGAAGTTCATCGCCTATCCGGTGGCGGGGCACTTTCCCTCCGATCCGGTTCGTTCGGAAGACGTTGAAAAGCATTGGCTCGACTGGCTCGAGCAGTATCTGAAGTAGAGGGGAACGATATGAAACGACTCGCCGCTTCGGTATTGCTCGCGCTCTGCATCGCCGCGGCTCCCGCCGCTTCCTCGCGCACGTTTACGCTCGACGATATTCCGAAGATTGCATCGGTTTCGAACGTCGCGATCTCACCGGACGGGAAGCTGATCGCGTTCATACTGTCACGCCAGAATCTCAAGACCGACAAGAGCGACGCGACGCTCGAGCTCTACGATCTCGCGAGCAAAACGGTGCGGCCGCTCACCTTCGAACGCAAGGGGCTCTCCTCGCCGGCGTGGTCGCCGGACGGAACGAAGCTCGCGTTTCTCGCCGATTACTCGGCGGGCGACGACACCCATCAGCAAGTGTGGGTCATGGATTTGCGAGGCGGCGATCCCATAGCGGTGACCAAAGCCGCGGAGGGCGTCGAGGAATTCGCATGGCGCCCGGACGGCGGCGCGATCGCTTTCGTCGCCCCGGACGAGCCCGCGAACAAGAAAGATATCGAAAAACACCTCGACTCGTTTGTCGTCGGCGACCAGGCCTACACTGAAAAATCGGCGCCGACCAGCAATCACATTTGGCTTGCGACACTAGATCCGAGCGGAACGAGCTCGACCAAGCGACTGACCAGCGGAACGTGGAGTCTGCCGTCCGCGCAGCCGCCGAGTTCGCCGGGGCCGCCGATCTCGTGGTCTCCCGACGGCCGTTCGATCGTGTTCACCAAGATGCCCAACGCCTACGATGCGGATTCCGACGGTGCGGTCATCTGCAAGCTCGACGTATCCACGGGTGCGATCGCTCAAGTGACGCAGCACAAGAATCTCGAGGGATTCGGCGAGTACTCGCCCGATGGGTCGCGCATCGCCTACTGGTATCCCGACGGCGGCGATCCGGCGGCGGTGAATCACATCTACGTCACGGCGAGCGCCGGCGGCGATGGGACCGACGTGACCTCGAGCGTCATCGACACGAACGTCACGCGCGCGATTTGGATGCCGGACTCGCGGAGTCTGCTGATCGCCGGGCACGAAGGCACCGACGCCGCGCTGTGGCTCAAGCCGCTCGACGGTAAAGCCACGCGTCTCGATCTGCGCGGCGCGCAGCCCTCGCAGTTCTTCTGGCTCGACGCGTCGGTTTCCAAGACGGGCGCGATCGCCTTTCCGGCGAGCGAAGCGGGCCATCCGACCGAACTCTATTACATGAGCGCCCCGACCGCTGCGCCGGAACGCTTGACCGGCTACAACGATGCAATCGCCGCGCTCGACCTCGGCGCCGTGCGTGCGATAGCTTGGCAGAACGAAGGCTATTCCGAGGACGGCGTCGTGACGCTACCTCCGAACTACGATTCGTCGAGAACCTATCCGCTGGTGCTGGTCATTCACGGTGGACCGAACTCGGCATCGATCACCTCCTTCAGCGGCTTCAACCAGTTGCTCGCGGCGCGCGGCTACATCGTGTTCAATCCGAACTATCGCGGCAGCGACAACCTCGGGGCCAAGTATTGGTACGGCATCGTCAACGACTCGGGTGCCGGGCCCGGGCGCGACGTGATGGCCGGAATCGCGGCGCTCGAGCAGCAGTATAAAATCGATACGTCGCGCATCGCGGTCTCGGGCTGGTCGTATGGCGGCTACATGACGTCGTGGATGATCGGTCATTACCACATTTGGAAAGCGGCCGTTTCGGGCGCGGCGGTCAACGATTTGATCGATGAGTACGCGCTCGCGGATAACGGCGTGCAAGACCGGTTCGAGATGTATGGTTCGCCGTACGTGAAGGGGCTCGCGAAGAACTACATCGCGCAGTCACCGATCAGCGCCGCTTGGGAGGTCACCACACCGACCTTGATTCTGAGCGACGTGGGCGACGATCGCGTGCCGATCACGCAGTCGTACAAGTTCTTCCACGCCCTCAAAGACCGGGGAACGACGGTGCAGTTCTGGGCCTACCCGGTGTCAGGACACTTTCCGGGCGATCCGGTGCGGCAGCTCGACGTCTACCGCCGCTGGTCCGGCTGGATCGAGAGCTACCTGAAGTAGCTGCGAAGCGATCTCGCTTGCGTGCTTGCGTATCTCGCCGACCGCAGTCGTTTCGTACCACAGCCCGCGAAGCAGTGGACCGATGGCAAAGAGCCGCGGCTGAGCTTCTCCGTCTGCGCCCAGGACGCGGTACTCACTCGTAACGTCGACACCCAGCGCGAGCGCATCGGGTCTGATCAGTCCGCGTGCGAGCGCACGCTGCACCAAGGGATGCGCAGCCGTGCGCAGATCTGAATTTGGTCCCGTGCAATTCACGACGTAAGCCGAGCGAAGGGTCAACGGTCCTTCCGGCGCCGCGATGTTCAGCGTAATTCCGCTCGCCTGCGCGCTGCCGCCGACCACGCGCCCGCGATGCATCGTCACGCGTCCTTCGGCTTTCATCCGAACGAATGCCGCGTACGTTGCCGGGGGAACGCGATAGCGGTGAATCGCCCACATCGATTGCGCGTGACGCAAAAAACGCTTGCGCTCGCGATCGCTCCAGCCGCTCCAGATCGCGGGGGTGATCGGACGGAGCGCCTCGATCAAGGCGCGCCAGTCGCCCGGGAATTCGGCCGCGGCGGCGCGCAGCGAGTGCAGCAGCGTGTAAGGCGTGCGAAGGTCCAGGCCGAGCGTGGCCGGGTCGACGCCGCGCACGCTGGTATCCTCGACCAGGGGCAGCAGGCCGTGCCGCGATACGATGTGCACGCGTCCGCGAAAAGCGCGTTCGTCGAGCAAAGCGATCGTGTCCATGGCGGTCAAGCGGCTGCCGATGACGACGACGTCGGCCGCCGGATCGAAATGTGCGATATCGGCGGTCCACGGATCGCCCGCGTAGCCGGGGTGAGCCCGCACGCTCTCGGGCAGGAAGCGGTCGTTGGGCGGCAGGTTGCCTAGCGCGAGCACCACGGCGCACGCATCGTGCCGGCGGCCGTCCTCGTCCGTAAGACGATATCCCACATCGGTCCGCTCGATGTCGACGATCTCCACGCGCTCGTGCGTGAGGCCGGCGTGTTGCGCGAGTGCGTTCGCGCTCGTCGCGCGAAGGTATGCGCCAAAGCGCGCGCGGCAAATCATCGCATCGTCGGCTTCATCGACCAGGTACCGCGCGAGATGGCGGTCGTCACCCGGAACCGCTGACATCGCGCGGACCGGCCCGTTCATCAGTAGGCTGGCCGACTGTGGCGCATACGCGGTACCCGGACCGAGATCGCTGCGGTTGAAGAAGACCGCGCGGAAATCCGAACCGGCGCGCGCGGCAAGCACGCAAGCAAGCGAAGTTGCCGAAAGGCCCCCGCCGACCACGGCGAGTTCGTAAGGCCTGGGTGCGATCATGGCCTTTTAGGTATCGGCAGCCGGGGCGCCGCCTTTGCGCCGTTCGATCATCTGTTCGACGGCTTGGTAAATTCTCGGGACGAACTGGTGCTTATAAGGATAGAGGTCGATTGGGTCGCTGGTATGCACGAGCATCGCCGCATCGGCTTCGAACACGAGCACGTTGCCCTCGCGGTCGATCCCGCAATCGATCCCAAAGTACTCGAGGCCGACGGCCGCTCCGATGCGCACCAGCGTCTCGAAACGGGGGCCGTCGAATGCCGAGCGCGGATCCTCGAGAAACGCGGACTCTTCTTTGCGCATCCATTCGTGCTCGCGCATCGGCGCGTTGTAGTAGTGAATCATCCAGTTTGGCGAGATCGCGAGGTGCACCGGATAGGGAACGCCCTCGACGAAGACGATGCGATACTTGCGGAAATATCCGTCGGGGCTGGCATAGTCGATGAACGAGCTCACGAAGTAGCGGTCGGACGGATTTCGCTGCGTATAAGG
Source organism: Alphaproteobacteria bacterium (assembly GCA_035523815.1). GTDB lineage: Bacteria > Vulcanimicrobiota > Vulcanimicrobiia > Vulcanimicrobiales > Vulcanimicrobiaceae > Aquilonibacter. Next base: position 2,427 of record DATKPZ010000069.1, on the reverse strand, counting down.
CTCGCACGCATCGGGTCCCTCGAGGCGTTCGAGGCCCGCGCCGGCGTGCGAGCCGAGGGGACGCGCGATGAGCGGAAAGGCGAGCGGCAGCGCGGCGTTCCGCAGGCGCTCGGTCTCAACCACGACCACCGGCGCGACGCGCGCACCGGTTCCCGAGAGCGTGGAGTCGAGAAGCGATCGGCCGGTGGTTATCACGCGCGCAGGAGCATTGAGCGTCGGCTTGCGTTGCGCGTGCATGAACCGGTTGGCGAGCGCGAGGCAGGGAAGCGCCTCGGGTGACTCGGCGATGATGTTCCACACGACGTCGTAGCGCACGGCGACTTGGGCGTTGAGATCGTGCTCGTCGACGAGGTACAGCTTATGCACGGTCGTGGTGTCCTGATCGAAAAGAAAATCGACCGGAATGTTTGCTTGCCAGTCGCCTGGAGCGCAGAGGCAGAGAACGCGGCGCCGTTCGTTCGGTGCGATGTGCGAAAACAGCCGCCGGCTACGCAGCGCGATGCGTTGGTGCAGAAGCGCTTCGTCACGCTCACCGGAGATTTGCAGGAGCTCATAGAGGCCTAGGTGCGAGGCGATGTTGTCTGCTTCGAGTGCGAGGACCGCGCGATGTTCGGCGATCGCGCCCGGCAGTTCACCCGACTCGTAGAGCAAATGGGCCAGATTCTGACGGAGAGCGACAACGTTTGGAAAGAGCCCGATGCCCTCGCGAAGCGCGACGATCGCCTCGGGGAGGCGCCCCTGCGCTCGCAGCTCGACCGCGCGATCGTTGGCCTGCGCCGGTCCCGAAAAGGTCATTCGGCATGGGTTCTAACGTCGCACGGAAAAACCGCCTACGACGATGCCGAAGATACCGTTTCCCAAGAAGGTGGTCCAGCGCGACGTTGCCGAGCAAGAGCTCGCAATTCTCGAGCACACCTATCCGCAGGCGGTAACCGCGCTGCATTACACCAACCCCTTCGAGCTGCTCGTGTCAGTGATTCTCTCCGCGCAGACCACGGATGCGCGCGTGAATCTTACGACGCCCGCGCTCTTCGAGAAGTATCCGAATCCGCAAGCGCTCGCAAAAGCAAAGCTTGCGGACGTGGAGCACCTGGTCAAGTCGACCGGCTTCTTTCGGATGAAGGCCAAGAATATCATCAGCGCAGCGAAGGATTTGGTCGACAAATTCGGCGGCGAGGTTCCCAACGATCGCGATGCGCTGCAGTCGCTGGCCGGCGTGGGCCGCAAGACCGCTTCGGTGGTGATGTCGGTGGCATTCGAGGATGCGGCCTTTGCGGTGGACACGCACGTCTTTCGCGTCTCGCATCGGCTGGGTCTCACCACCGCGACGACGCCGCTCGGGGTCGAGCAAGACGTCACGGCACTCGTGCCGCGGGAGAAATGGCGCTTTGCGCATCACTGGCTGATCTTGCACGGGCGCGAGATTTGTAAAGCCCCGACCCCGCTTTGCGGTCAATGCCCGGTCAGCAAAATCTGCCCGACACCGCCGATCATCGCGAAGTTGCGGACTATAACGGCAGCGGGCCGGATCCGTCCAAATGCGAAGGCCGCGGCAACTCGGCGTCCTGCGCGAGCAGCTTCAACAAAGAAGAAGCGGTAAGCGCCTCGCCGTAGCCCGCCTCGGTTGAGATCTTCGAGATGTTGATCAACGCCGGCACCGAGGCGCTGCTATCGAACTGATACTCGCCGTCGAGGTCCGCTCCGCTCACGCGCACGAGCTGATGCAGGTCGTCGAGATCGAGGCTGACCCGCTTCTCACCGAATCGCACGCGCAGGCGCAGCGGCTTCTCGAGCCGCACGATCTTCACCGCACCCTTACCGAGGATCGATTCGAGGCGTTTCGCGCCGTCGAGCAGGCGCCGGTGGAAGAGTTTGAGCGAAGCTTCCGCGTCATCGGGAACCGCTTCGGTTGGGGCTTCGCCGGTCCCATCGATCGCGCGACCGATATCACGCCGTGCGCGCAGCTTCGTCGCGGCCTCGACGATCGGGTTTTGGGCGGTGAACTCGGGCTTCATCGGGTCGGCCATACGAACTGTTACGGAAACGAACACGGCGCAGTCCTGCGACTGCGCCGTGTTCTTTAGGAACGATGGATAATTGCGGGTTACGGCTTCTTGGTCGCCTTCGGGGCCGGTTTGGCCGCCGGCTTCGCAGCCGGTTTGGTCGACTTCATCGACGACGATTTCATCGACGACTTCATGGCCGGCTTGGCGCTCGACTTGGCCGTGGTTTTCATGGCGCCCTTGGTTGCCGGGGCGGGGCTTGCAGCCATCGCGGGGGCGGTCATGAGGAACGCCGCTGCGAGGAGCGATGCGAGGGTCTTTTTCATACAGTACACCTCCTTCCGTAGCAAAATACGGGAACGTCGTGCGGCGTGAGAACGCGGCACTAGAGCTCCGTTACGTCCTAAAAACGCAACAACCGGAC
>DATKPZ010000068.1:0-10603 GCA_035523815.1 Alphaproteobacteria bacterium | reverse complement strand
GTCCAACTCAACAAAGGATACGGCGTTCCCCAGTGCCGGCACTTGACGACGCTGGTGAAAGCCGACGCGCTGGTGCTTCATTTGAATCCCTTGCAAGAGGCGCTCCAGCCCGAAGGCGACACGGATTTTCGCGGGCTCCTGGATCGCATCGGGGACCTGTGCGACGGGCTGAACGTTCCGGTTCTCGTCAAAGAAGTGGGCTGGGGCCTGAGCGCCGAGATCGTGCGCGAGCTCTTCGATCGCGGCGTGGCCGGCGTCGATGTGGCCGGCGCGGGCGGCACGTCGTGGAGTGAGGTCGAACGTCACCGGACGCACGAATCGTGGCGCATTCGCGTCGCCGCGCAGTTCGCCGGGTGGGGAATTCCCACCGCGCAGTGCCTGCGAGACGCGCGTGCCGTTGCGCCGGACGGACTCATCATTGCGAGCGGCGGCATTCGCGAAGGCCTCGACGCGACCAAGGCGATCGCGCTCGGAGCGGATATCGTCGGCATCGCCGGGCCGTTCTTGCGTGCTGCGGCACAAGGCTTCGACGCGGTACACGACCTTGCGAGCGAAATCGTGGAGGTGATGCGCGTCGCGACCTTCGCGCTCGGCTTGCGCTCGGTCGAGGAATTGAAGTTGACGGACAAGCTCATCGAGCGATGAACGACGTGCTACTGGGAGCAGCCGACGCGTACTGCCGAGAGCTCACGCGACGGCACTATGAGAACTTCATCGTCGCTTCGGGGCTGGTGAGCCCTGCGCTGCGGCGAGACCTCTCGCGCGTCTATGCCTTCTGCCGAACGACCGATGATCTTGGCGATGAAAGCGCCTCTGCGGACGAAGCGCTGAATCGTCTCGAGCGTTGGCGCGATGAGGTGCATGCGATGTTCGCCGGCAAAACGCCGGTGCATCCGGTGCTGTTTGCGTTGCGTGAGACGGCTGCGCGTGCGGCGATCTCACCCGAGCCGTTCTTCGATTTGATCGAGGCGAACCGGTTGGACCAGCGTGTTGCGTCCTACGAAAGCTGGCCGCAGCTCGAGGCCTATTGCCGGCTCTCGGCTGCTCCGGTGGGGCGCATGGTCTTGGCGATTTTCGGCGTGACCGGCGTTGGTGCGCAAGCGCTCTCGGACGACGTGTGCATCGGACTGCAGCTCGCCAATCACGCGCAAGACGTCAAGCGCGATGCGGCGATCGGCCGTCGCTATCTCCTTGGCGAAGACGTCGCCGCAGAGGGCACGGCGGGTGCGGTTCGAGCGTTGGTCGAGCGGGCGCGCCGGCTGCTTGGTTCCGGCCGCGTGCTGGAAACGATGGTGCCGTTTGCGCTGGCGTTACAGCTGCGGCTCTATCGGATGGGCGGTCTTGCGATTTGCGGGGCCATCGAAGCCATCGACTACCATACCGAGGTGCAACGGCCGACCGTGAGCGGGCGCGATCGCGTCGCGATCCTGGCCCGTGCCATCGGAGGTTCGCTTTTCGCCGGCAGAAACGGGAGATATGTCGGTAGCACTTAGCCTCGCGGATGCGGAGCGATACTGCCACGACATGGCGCGTCGCGAAGCAAAAAACTTCTACTGGGGATTCATTTCACTACCAAGAGAGCAGCGGAACGCGATTTACGCGCTCTACGATTTCGCGCGGCAAGTCGACGACGAGGCGGACGCGGTCGCGCATGCCCCGGACCTCCCCGGACGCTTGCAGCGTCACCGCGAACGGATCGTCAAGTGCGTGCGCGGCGAATACGACGAGGACGACTTCGTGATGCAGGTTCTTGCGGTTGCCGTCAAGCGCTTTGCGATTCCGGAGCGCGAGTTGCAGATGCTGATCGACGGCGTCGAAATGGACGGGACGAAGCTTCGGTACGGCACGTGGGACGAACTGCGATTGTATTGCAACTTGGTTGCGTCGGTCGTCGGCCGGATGTGCGTGCGAATCTTCGGCTTTGAGGATGCCGCAGCGCTCGAGCGTGCCGACGATCTGGGCATCGCGCTGCAGCTGACGAACATCTTGCGTGACGTGCGTGAGGATGTCGGGCTCGGGCGTATCTATCTGCCGCAAGAGGATTTGGCCCGCTTCGAAATCCCCGAGGACATGCTCGCTCATCCCGAGACGCGGCACGGGCCGAGCCTCGAAGGGTGGAACGGCCTGATCGCCTTCGAGGCAGGGCGCGCGCGCGAGTATTTTTCTCGCGGATACGAGGTGTTGCGCTATATCGACCGGCGCCCCGCGGCGTGCGTGCGGACGATGGCCGGAATCTACGAGCGGATTTTGGAGAAGATCGAGCGCGATCCCACGCTGCCGCTGCACGAGCGCGCCGGCCTCTCCGGCACCGAGAAGATCGGAGCGATGGTTCGAGCGTGGCTGGCCGTGTAGCAGTCGTCGGTGCGGGGCTGGCAGGTCTCGCGGCCGCACTCGATCTGCAAGCGCGCGGCTACGAGGTTGAAGTCTTCGAGAGAACCCGGCTGCTGGGCGGACGCGCGACCTCGTTCGAAGTGGGCGGCCGCGAAATCGACAACGGTCAGCACGTGTTTTTGCATTGTTGCGATCGTTTCATCGCGTTCGTCGAAAGCGTCGGCATGGGGCACGCGCTGCGCGAGCAGCCGCGATTCGAGGCGCTGGTGCTGGCGCGCGACGGCACGAGCAGCCGGCTTCGCGCGGCATCGCTGCCGGCGCCGTTTCATTTGCTCGCTTCGTTCGCGGGCTACGCGCATCTGGACGTCGGCGGACGGCTCCGCGTCGCGCGCGCACTTGCCGGCGCCGCCATCGCGCGCCATCCCGATCCGAACCTCACCTTCGACCGATGGCTCGAGAAGAACGGTCAAAATGCGGCGACGCGCCGCGCGTTCTGGGACCCGTTCTTCATTCCGGCGCTCAACGCGTCGTTCGATCGCGTGAGTGCGACCGATGCCCTGTTCGTGATCTCCACGGCTTTTTTGAGGAACGCAGCGGCGGCGCGCTTCGGCTTTTCGACGGTGCCGTTGGCGCACGTCGCTGCGGCCGCCGCGGCGCGAATCTCCGCGGTGCACCTTTCGACGGCGGTGCTGGCGATGAACGTGGATGACGACGGCATCGAACTGCAGTTGTCCGGAGATCGGGCCGTGCGCTTCGACGCGGTGGTGCTGGCGGTTTCGCCGCGCACGACCGCAAAATTGCTCGGCTCCCCCGAGCGTCTGGGCGTGAATGCCCTCGAAACGTACGATCCCTATCCGATCGTCGACGTGCACCTTTGGCACGATCGCGGCGCACTCGGATTCGACTTTGCCGCGGTGCTGGATTCACCGTTGCAGTGGATTTTCGAGAAGGACGAAGGCTACGTGTGCTGCAGCATCAGCGCGGCCGGCGAGGTCTTGACGGTCCCGACCTCGGAGCTGGAGCGCCTGGCGTGGCAAGAACTCTGTGCCTTCGTTCCCGCTCTGCGCGGCGGGCGCGTGCTGCATGCGGCCGCGACGCGCAACCCCGAAGCGACCTATTTACCGCGCCCCGGCTCCCCGCGTACGCTGCAGCGCACGGCGCATCCGCGCGTTGCGATCGCCGGATCGTGGACGCAGACCGGCTGGCCGGATACGATGGAATCGGCGGTCCGCAGCGGAAACGCTGCGGCGGAGGCGATTGCGCATGGCTGAGGCGCTGGAACGCGCCATCGACTGGCTCGTGGAGCAGCAAGCTCCGCAGGGTTGGTGGAGCGGCGAACTCGAGACCAACGTGACGATGACGGCGGAGCAGGTTCTGCTCTATCGTTTTCTGGGCATCGAACTCGAGGCGATCCGCGACGGGGCGATCGCGCATATCGTGGGCACGCAACGTGAGGACGGCTCGTGGGCGCTGTATCACGATGGCCCGGCTGACCTCAGCACCACGATCGAAGCCTACGTCGCTCTCAAAGTGCTTGGATTTGACGTCGCGCGCGAACCGATGCAACGCGCGCTGAGCGTCATCCGGCGCATGGGCGGCTTGGTGCAAGCGCGCGTCTTCACCAAGATCTGGCTCGCGCTCTTCGGCGTGTATCCGTGGGACGGCATCCCATCGCTGCCGCCCGAGATCATCTCTTTTCCGCTGTGGATGCCGTTCAACGTGTACGATTTCGCGTGTTGGGCGCGTGGAACGGTCGCGCCGCTGACGATCGTCGTCTCGAAGCGTCCGGTGCGCGCGCTCGGCATCGACGTCGGCGAGGTGATCAACCCCGGCACGGAAGGCGCGATGCATCACGTTCCCGGATCGGGCTGGATGTGGTGGCTCGACGGCGTGCTGAAGATGTACGACCGCATCGCGCCCAACCCGCTGCGCGAGCGCGCGATGCGCGAGGTGACGGACTGGATCGTGGAGCGTCAGGAAGCCGACGGGAGTTGGGGCGGAATTCAGCCGCCGTGGGTGTATTCGCTGATCGCGCTCGATCTGATGGGGTACGGCCTGGATCATCCGGTCGTGCGCCAGGGCCTGCGCGGTTTCGATCGTTTCATCATCGACGACGGCGACGGCTGGCGGGTGCAGGCATGCATGTCGCCGGTTTGGGATACGGCGTGGGCGCTGCGCGCGCTCGCAATCGCGGGCCTCGGGCGCGACCATCCGGCGATGGAGCGCGCGGTGCGCTGGCTGCTGCGGGAGCAGATTGCGGCGGATGCCCCCGGCGATTGGCGCATGCGCAGCGATTTTCGCGCGGGCAACGGCTGGGCATTCGAGTTCGACAACGACGCGTATCCGGATATCGACGATACGGCGATCGTGGTGCTCGCGCTGATCGACGCCGGCGAACCCGCCGTCGTGCACGACGCGGTGGAGAGCGGTGTCGCCTGGACGCTCGCGATGCGCTCGAAGGGCGGTGCGTGGGCCGCGTTCGACCGCGACAACACGCGGGAGCTGCTCTATCGTATGCCCTTCGCCGACTTCGGCGCACTGATCGATCCGCCGACTGAGGACGTGACGGCGCACGTCGCAGAGATGCTTGCGTTTCTCGGACGCGACGAGAGCGATTCCGACGTCGCTCAGGCGGTGAGGTATCTGCGCGCGACACAGCGCGCGGACGGATCTTGGTGGGGACGGTGGGGCGTGAATTTCATCTATGGGACGTGGTGTGCGATATCCGCGCTCGGCGCGCTGCGAACCGGCCAAGACATGATCGACCGCGGGGTGGCCTGGTTGATCGCGAAGCAGAATGCGGACGGCGGCTGGGGAGAGACCTGTCATTCCTACGTCGACGAATCGTTCGCCGGCGTCGGAGCAAGCACGGCCTCGCAAACGGCCTGGGCGGTCAATGCGCTGCAAATCGCCGGCCAGGGCAACCATCCGGCCGCAGTACGGGGTCTTGCCTTTCTCAAGGATACTCAAACCGGCGATGGAACCTGGGATGAACCGCATTTTACGGGGACCGGGTTCCCCCGCGACTTTTACCTGAACTACCATCTGTATCGCCACGTGTTCCCCTTGATGGCGCTGGCGACCGAGAAGCGAGATTCGATTGAGTTCGTTACAAGAGAAACTGACGGTCGGCAGCTACATCTTCGGTAAGAAGATGCGCGGCGAGAAGAAGTATCCGCTCGTCCTGGAGCTCGAGCCGCTGCTGCAGTGCAACCTCGCCTGCGCGGGATGCGGAAAGATCTCCCACCCGACCGACATTCTGCGCAAACGGCTCAGCGTCGAGGAATGCATGGCGGCCGTCGACGAGTGCGGCGCACCGTGCGTGTCGATCGCGGGCGGAGAACCGCTGATCCACGATCAGATGCCGCAGATCGTCGACGAACTGCTCAAGCGCAAGAAATTCGTGTTCCTCTGCACCAACGCGCTGCTGCTCGAGAAGAAGATCGATCTCTTCAAGCCCTCACCGTACTTTGCGTGGATGATCCATCTCGACGGTCTCAAAGAGGGACACGATGAATCGGTGTGCCGCGAAGGCGTCTTCGAGAAGGCGATCTCCGCGATCAAGGTCGCGAAGCAGAAGGGCTTCAAGGTCATCACGAACACGACGTTCTTCGACCGCGACGACGCCAAATCGATTCGCGCCGTTCTCGACTATCTCAACAACGACCTCAAGGTCGACATGATGCAGATCTCGCCGGGCTACGCCTACGAGAAGGCGCCGGATCAAGAGCACTTCCTCGGCGTCGAGCGCACGCGCGAGATCTTCCGCGAAGCGTTCGCGGGCGACAAGCGCAAAGAGTGGCGCCTGAACCACAGCCCGCTCTACCTCGATTTTCTCGAGGGGAAGGTCGATTTCGAGTGCACGCCGTGGGGGATCCCCTGCTACACCGTCTTCGGCTGGCAGCGCCCGTGCTATTTGATGAGCGACGCACCCTACGCCAAGACGTATAAGGAGCTGATCGAAGAAACCGATTGGGAGAAGTACGGCCGCGGGAAGCATCCAAGCTGCAACAACTGTATGGCGCACTGCGGTTACGAACCGACGGCCGTGATTCGCACGACCAGCTCGATCAAGGAATCGATTCGCGCGGCACTTGGTACCGGTTAGTCGCGACACCGTTTTTCTAACGGGAGGTTCGGGCTTCGTTGGAGCGCACGTTCTACGTGCGCTTCTTGATGCAGGCTATCGTGTGCGAGCGCTGGCTCGCGGACCGATGACTCCACTTGACGGTTGCGAGATCGTCAGCGGCGATCTGCGCGATCCCGGCACGCTGACGCGCACGCTGCACGGATGCCGGTACCTCGTCCATTGTGCGGCGCACTACTCGTTTGCACCGCGCGATCGCGCAGACATCGCGCGCGTGAACGTGCTCGGCACGCAGGGACTCTTTGCGGCGGCTCATCTCGCCGGCGTCGAGAGCGCGGTGCTGACCTCGAGTTCGGCGACGCTGGGGCACGAGGGGCAGGGGCACCTCGCGCGCTCGTACGGCTATCACGAATCGAAGATCTTCCAAGAGCATGTCGCGTTCGCGAGCCGCCTGCCGACGGTCGCGGTGTTACCGACGGCTCCGGTCGGCGCCGGCGACTGGAAACCGACCCCGACCGGTGCGATGATCGTGGACTTCATGCGCGGCAAGATGATCGCGCGTCCGCCCGCGAGCGGGGGCATGAACCTGGTCGACGTCGAGCAAGTCGCGCAGGCGCACGTCGCCGCGCTCGAACGCGGGTCGATCGGCGAACGCTACGTGATCGGCGGAGAGAACTTCACCTTCGATGCGCTTTGGGATCTCCTCGCGGAACTGGCTGGGCGTCCCGCTCCGCGCGTGCGCGCGCCGCTGGCACTGATGTACGCCGCGGCCTGGCTCGACGAAGCGCGATGCCGAGTGAGCGGCGCGACGCCGTTCGTCCCGCTGGAAGGCGTTCGCATGTCGACGCGGCAGATGTTCGTCGACTCGTCCGCGGCCGAGCGCACACTTGGCGTCGCTCAGCGTCCGGTGCTGGACGCGCTGGTTCGCGCCGTGGTGTGGTACCGGGATCACGGCTATGCCGCCTGACGAACCGTCGATCGTGGCGGCAACCAGTCTCGAAGCGCGCGCCGTGCGGCGGCACGCACCGCACGCGCGCGTCGTTGAATCCGGTATCGGCCTCGCGCGCTTGCGCGCCTCGGCGCTCGGGCGCAGCGCGATCAGTGCCGGACTTGCCGGCGGCCTGCGCGCGGATCTGCCGACGGGAACCGTGCTGATACCATCTTCGGTCACGACGACCGAGGGCGTTTGCGTCACCTGCGATCCCGACTTGACGCTACGGCTGCGCCGGGCAGCGCGCGAGTTAGGTTGCGTTTCCATCGATGCACCGATGCTCACGAGCGCCACGTTGATCAACGGCCCGGAACGCGCAACGTGGGCCTCACGCGGCTTCGCGGGAGTCGACATGGAGAGCGCGCGGATTCTCGTCGAAGCCCTCGCGGTCGTTCGCGTGATTCTCGATACGCCGCAGAACGAGCTCTCCGCCGATTGGCTCAGTCCGGCGAGAGCGATCCTCAATCCGCGCAACTGGAAACAGGCGCGTTGGCTCTCGCAGCAGGCCCCGAAATGCGCCGACCTTGCCGGGCGCATCATCGCTGCGGCGTTACGTCGCGGCTAGTCCCTCCAGCGTTTCGGCATGAAAATTCGCTTGATACGCAATCATGTCTTGCGTACGCGGGAATTGCGGATGCGTTCGCTCTTGCGTTAGCTCGTACGCATCGCCTTGCGCGCGTAGCGTCCCACGCCGGACCAAGCCGCGCAGCGCGTCGCGGACGGCGGCTTCGAGGTTGGTGCGCAGCTCCGGAACGACGAATGCCGCGGGCGGCAGATCCAGCAGGCCGCGGGCGACGCCGGCGAACGCGTCCCGCGCCGCAAAGGCGCGCTCGCGCGTTGCAATCCAGGTGCACAGCAGCGCGCTGGTCGTAACCGGCCGCGCCGCCTTGAGCTGCGTATCGAGCGGAAGGTCGTCGCGCGCGGGCGTTACGCGGTAGAGCATGGTGAGGCGAGTGCGGACGTACGGATCGTAGCTGATCGCCGCAAGCCACACCGTCGCGAGCGGCACGAGGCGCGCGAGGATGCCGCGCAGCGGACGCATCTTCCCATCGCCGCTGTAGAAGCCTTCGGGTGTGAGAAAGATCGTGGCCCCGTCGCGCTGGAGATCTTCGAAGTGCGCGATATCGGCGTCGATGCTCGCGCGGGTTGCGCGCATCACGACCTCGCGATACGGTTCGAGAATCTCGGTGATGCGCACGTAGGAGCGCGCGAAGGCAAAGTGGCGCGCGGTCAACAGATCGCTGAGTTTGCCCACCCCGCGCGGCAACTGCGCGATGACCTTCTCGCGAAAGACCGTCTCGACCGGTACATCGCCGCTCAATCCGATCAGCGTGTAGGCGACGCTGGCGAACGGCCGCGATTGGAGTTCGTTTTCGATCGGCTGCATGCCGATCGAGCCGAAGAGCCAACCGAAATTCGCCTCGCGCGCGACGGCGAGCCAGGGAATGCGCTCGGCAAAAAATCCAGGCTCCCACATGCGCCGCGATGACACGGTGAAGATGGGGTCGCGCCAGGAGAACGAGCGCAGCCCGAGGTCGGCGACGATCACCGGCGATTCGAGCTCGTGCTGATGATTGGCCACGACCAGCGTCGGCCCGCGGCGGCGCGGCAAAGCGCCCCACGACCGAATTCGATATGCGACACGGTAGTAGCACGCGACACTGACATATGCCATCCAGCGCAGCGGCTGCAGATAGAGTGGGGCGATGGCGCGGATGGCGTTAGGCTTCACGCGGTTTCCCGTCTCCGCGAACGGCGAGCACCGACGACGAGCCGACCGCGAAAGCCAGCGCGGCCAGCGCAAAGAGCGCGCGATAGCCGTTGAACGACCCATTGAAATAGCGAATCATCGCACCGCCGGCCAGCGGCGCAACGATCGAAGGAATGTGCGTTGCCATGCCCCAGATGCCCAAATCGCGCGCGACGTCCCGCATCGCGGGCATGGCGTCCAGCGCAAGCGCCCAACCGGTCGAGAGCACGCCGCCGTAGCCGACGCCGAAGAGCAACGCGAAGACCCAAATCAACGACTCGTGCGGTGCGATCGCGTAGCCCATCGCGGCGACCGTCATGGGAATCCCGCATAGCGCCGTGATCACTTTGCGATAGCGGTGCACCCGATCCGAGAGCAGGCCGAGCGCGATGCTTGCGGCAGCGGCGCCGATCAGCGCGGCAATGCCGGTAATTCCCGTCCCCATCGACGGATTGGCAACGTGCAGCACGTCGCGGAAGAAGTAGAGCACGAACGTGGTGAGGAGCGAGAGCCCGAACACGATGCAGGCGCGCGCGATGAAGACCACGATGAAATCGTGCCAGTCGCGAATGTGTGCGCGATCGTCGGCGGTCTGCTCGCGCGGGCGTAGGCCGCCGAGCGTGAACGCCCCGAGCGTTATCACGGCGGCGCAGGTGAGAAAGACACTCTTCGGCACGAGTGCGCCGCCCAGTCCCAAACCGAAGACCGTGCCGACGAGGGTTGCCGCTCCGCGCACGCCCGAGGCGACGCCCCACGCGGCGCGGGCAACGGCTTCGGGCAGCATGGCTTGATATGCGGTCGTGCTCACCGTTGCGCCGAACGTCGAGAGAATGATCGCGCCGTAAAACGCGCCGACGGAGGCGGCGTTCGCCGCCCAGAGCAGCCCCGCGACGTTGAGCGCCGCGCCGAGCCAGGCTAACGCCTGGCGCGGCGTTCCGGTTCCGCGAAGACGATCCGAGAGCGCACCGATCGGCCACGGAAGAAAGACGCCGACGACCGAGATGAGACTGGCGAGAATCGCATATGCCGCAACGTGATTCTCGGGGGTGAGACGCACGAGTGCCGCGGGAATCGCGATCGCAAGCAAGGCTGCTTCTTGCAGCGAAAGGGGAAGCCAGTAAACGTTGACGAGAACGATCGGTCCGATGCGGGCATCCTTGCCGGTGCTCATTTTGGCGACGATTCGCCTCGCAACCCGAGCCTTCCGGCCTATCGAGCGCTTCGATTTGTTTTTTGCGTTGACTTTCGGCGCCGAACGTCTGATCATGATTGCACGCGGGGTTTGAGAAATTGGCTGATTCCGTTGCCGTCGATCGTGCTGCTGTTCCCAATACTGCTGTCGTAGCCTATCCGTATGACGAGGCACTATCGGCGCTGATTCACGAGTCGTTGGTCGACTCGCACGGGCGTCCGCTTAATCCAGACCCGGTCGTGTCGAGCCAGT